>NZ_BAABJO010000038.1:0-91462 GCF_039543345.1 Pseudonocardia adelaidensis
GCCCCTGCGCCGGCCTGACCCTCTACGCCGTCCTCCGCGAACTCCAGACCCTCCTCAGCATCTGGACCGGCGCATGCCACACCTGCAAACGCCCCTACCCCGCACCGACCTAACAAAGCCCTACTAGTGCCCCCCGCCGGAAGTCCGCCGAATAATTCGGCGGGCCAACGGACTTCCGGCGGGGGACACTAGCCGTCCCGGACCTCCGCGCACGTGACCGGCCGGCCGTGCGCGAGGGAGCGCTCGGCCGCGGTCAGCACCTCCACGATCTCCTCCCCGAAGCGCAGGTCGGTGGCGTGGGCCCGCTCGCCCGTGGCGGCCATCGCGGCGAGGTCGGTGAGCGCGGTCGCGGCGGCGGTCTCCACCGTGGACAGCGGCGTCGGCATCGGCAGCGCGCCCGCCGTCCCGACGGCCGTGAACAGGCTCTGCTGGATCGGGGCGGTGAGGCTCAGGGTCATGGTGCTGGTGGGTCCGGGTGCGTGCTGAAGGACGCCGTGCTGAAGGACGCCGTGCTGAAGGACGAGGTGCACGGTGTCGCCGGCGCCGGGCCGGGCCACGACCTCGCCGACCGGGCCGAGCACGCCGAGGGCGACGGAGAGCGCGTGCGGTCCGACGTCCCAGAGCGCGCCCTTCGCCCGGCGCCAGTCGGTCGCGTCGCGGGCGGCGGCCGGGTCGTAGAGGCTCGCGAGCCAGCTGGCGTGGCCGCTGTGCCAGCCGCCCCGCTCCCGGGCGGCGGCGATCCACGCGCGCTGCTCGGGCCGGTGGCGGGAGGTGAGGAAGACCAGCCCGGCGACGTCGTGCTCCTCGGCGGCGGTGCGGATCCGCCGGGCGGCGGGCAGGTCGAGCGCGAGCGGCTTCTCCAGCAGCATGTGGGTGCCGGCGCGGGCGGCCCGGACGGCGATCTCCGGCTGGACGGTCGGCGGCACCGTCAGCACGACGGCGTCCACGGCGGCGAGGAGCTCGTCGAGCGTGAGGAACGCGGTCACGCCGTGCGGCTCGGCGAGCCGCCGGGCCTTCGCGTGGTCGCGTCCCCAGACACCGGCGAACTCGATGTCGGGGTGGGCGGCGAGGGCGGGGGCGTGCGTGTCGCTCGCCCACCTCCCGGTGCCGATGACGCCGGTGCGCACTGCCATGCGGCCAGCAAATCACGCGCGCGGGGCTCGGCTGTCGGGGGATCGGGCCGGCGTGCTACGGTCGCGAAACCGGTTACTCGACGCCCTGGACCCCGGGTGGCGCCGATCGAAACCTGGGAGTGCTCCCCGCACCCGGTGATGCTGCAATTCCCGGAAACCGGTTTCGCAACGAGGCGCCCGGAAGGAGCGGACCACGATGAGGATCCGCGGGAGAACGGCGGCGTTCATCGGCGTCACCGCGGCCATGGTGCTCGGCGTGGCGGCCACGATCGCCTACTCGGTGGGCACCGGCCGGGACCCGTCCCGGACCGTGACGTGGTGGGTGCCCAACTGGGACGAGCCGGTCGCCACCGAGCTGGTCCAGGAGTTCGAGGCGCAGAACCCCGACCTGTCGGTCGAGATGGTCGAGACGACGTCCGACACGATGGCGAACAAGATCTCGGTGGCCCTGGACTCGGGCGACCCGCCCGACGTCATCACCGAGCTGGCGTCCCGGACCCGCACCTACATCGCGAAGGGCTCGCTCGCGGACCTCTCGGACCTCTACGGGCCGGACATACCTCGCTCGGACTTCATCCCCGGTGCCCTGGACGCGGTCACGAACGACACCGGTACCTACGCGGTGCCCTACCGGTGGGACTGCGTCGCGCTGATCTACAACAAGGACCTCTTCGCGGCGGCCGGGATCGCGGGACCGCCCACGACGTGGGCCGAGCTCGTGGCGGACGCCCGGAAGCTCACCTCGGGTGACGTCACCGCGACGGCGTGGCCGATGAGCGGCGCGGCCGAGGACCTCGTGCGGCGCTACCTCGGGTTCGCGCTGTCGGCGGGCGCCAGGGTGGAGAACGGGGTCCCCCGGCTGGACCTCGCGTCGTCGCAGGCCGCACTGGAGATCGTCGGCGGCTCCGTCGCGGAGGGCTGGGCCTCGCGCAGCTCCCTGGAGGTCGACAACACCGAGGTACGGGAGCTGTTCATCAACGGGCGCATCGCGATGTACCTGGGCGGAGTGTTCGACGTGCAGCAACAGCTCGACGCCGGGATGAACGTGGGCACCGCGCTCACGCCCGGTCCGGACGGCCCCGGCCTGCAGGCCGCGGACGGCTGGGGTTACCTCGTGCCCGCCGAGGCGAAGAATCCGGCGGGTGCCCGGCGGCTGGTCGAGTTCCTCGCCCGGCCCGCGAACATGGCCCGGCTGACCATCACCTACCCGGCCCGCATCAGCGCGGGCGGCGCACCGCAGTTCCACGACCAGTACCGCCAGCCGCACTACGAGCAGCTCGCCGAGCACTCGGTGCCTCCCCCGAACGACCCGGCCTGGGTGGCCATGAACCCGTTCGTCTACAGCACGATCCAGGCGGTCGCGCTCGGCCGGACCACACCCGCGGCCGGCGCGCGCGCCATCCAGGCCGAGTCGGACCGGCTGCTCGGGCCGACCGGCTGAAGGAGGATGACGATGACTGCAGCCGGTGCGGCCGCCACGGTCGCGCACCCGACACCGGCCGCGCGCGCCGCGCGCGGGCGGCGCCGCACGGGGCTCGCCCTCACGCTGCCCGCCGTGATCGTGATGGCCGGCCTGACGGTCGTCCCGGTCGTGGCGGTTCTCCAGCGCGCGATCAGCGGGGACGGCCGCGCCGCCTTCGGCCGGCTCGTCGCCTCGCCCGACTTCGTGCGCGTCCTGCTCAACACCGCGGTGTGGACGGTCGTCGCGGTGGTCGGCGCGCTCGTGGTCGGGCACGCGGCGGCATTGCTGATGCACTCGCGGTACCTGCGCCTGGCGGGCTTCTGGCGCGGCCTGTTCATGATCCCGTGGATCATCCCGAACGTCGTCGGCGCCACCGTCTGGAAGTGGAACTTCTCGGTCGACTACGGGCTGGTCAACCACTGGCTGCTGCAGGCGGGGCTCATCGCCGAGCCGGTCGGCTGGCTGTCCGACCCGTCGGTCGTGCTGATCGCGCTGGCCGTCGTGCAGGTGTGGTTCACCGCGCCGTTCATCATGCTGATGGTCTCGGCCGCGTTGACCTCGATCCCGGAGGAGCGCGTCGAGGCGGCCCGGATGGACGGGGCGGGCGGCCTCGCAGTGCTGCGCTACATCATCCTGCCGGCGATCCGCACCACCACCGGGCTCGCCGCCCTGCTCATGGTGGTGTGGGCGCTGAACTCGTTCACGATCATCTGGGTGGCCACCGGCGGCGGCCCGGCCGGGGCATCGACGATCCTGCCGATCCTGATCTACCAGGCGTTCCAGACCGGTGACGCCGCGATGGTCTCCGCGGTCGCGCTCATCCAGCTCGTCGTCTCGATGGTGTTCGCGGTGATCTACGTCCGGGCGGTCCGGGGCGACATGGAGGAGGCGGCGTCATGAACAGGCGCGTGCTCGCGACGGCCACGTGGCTCGGCATCGCCGTCATGGCGATCTGGACCCTCGCGCCGATCGCGGTGATGACCTTCACGTCCCTGAAGCCGCGCGACGAGATCTTCGCGATCCCGCCGTCGCTGCTGCCCGGGACCTGGACGCTCGACAACTACGTGGAGGTGTTCACCAACTCCTCGATGCCGCGGGCGTTCCTCAACTCGATCCTCGCCGCGCTGCTCGTCACCGTCATGACGATCCTGCTCTGCGGGAGCGTCGGCTACGCCCTCGCGCGCTTCCGGTTCCGGTCGGCGCGCCCCATCGCCCTGTTCATCCTGCTCGGCCAGATGGTGCCGATCACCGTGCTGTTGCTGCCGCTCTACGAGATGATCGGTGCGATGCGGCTGCTCGACACGATCGCGGGCATCGCCATCGCCCACCTGGTCATCACGGTGCCGCTGGTCACGTGGATGATCCGCAACCAGGTGGCGGCCATCCCGATCGAGCTGGAGGAGGCCGTCCTCATCGACGGTGGCACGCGGTTCGACGCGGTCACCTACGTCACCCTGCCGGTCGCGGCGCCCGGCCTCGCGGCCGCCGGGATGTACGCGTTCCTGCAGTCGTGGCACGAGTTCGTGCTGGCGTCGGTGCTCACCTCGTCGACGACCGCGCGGACCGCGCCGGTGGCGCTCACCGAGTTCGCCTCCGAGTTCAAGGTCGACTGGGGATCCACCATGGCGGCGTCGGTGGTCCTGAGCGTCCCGGTGGTGATCGCGTTCATCGCGCTGCAGAAGTACTTCGTGCGGGGCCTGGCCAGCGGCGGGGTGAAGGGTTGACCGACGCGTCCCGGACGCTGTGGCTGGGGGTCAACTACTGGTCCCGGGCCGGCGGTCCCCGGATGTGGGCCGACTACGACGCCGGCACGGTGGCCGAGGAGCTGGACACGCTCGCCGCCCATGGCCTCGACACCACCCGCAGCTTCTTCTTCTGGCCGGACTTCATGCCGGAGCCGGACCGGATCGACGAGGAGAAGGTCGCGGCGTACCTGCGGTTCCTCGACCAGCACGCCGAACGCGGCCTCGGCACGATCCCGACGTTCCTCGTCGGGCACATGTCGGGGGAGAACTGGGACCCGCCGTGGCGCGGCGGGCGCGACCTCTACACCGACGTGTGGCTGGTGGCCCGGCAGTCCTGGTTCATCCGCGAGATGGTGCGCCGCGTCGGTGGTCACGAGGCCGTCGTCGGATGGCTCGTCTCCAACGAGATGCCGATCTACGGGCGCCCGGAGACCCGCGGCGGTCCCGAGGACCGCGAGGCCGTGGCCGCGTGGGCGGAGCTGATGGTCTCCGCGGTCCGCGCGGGCGGCGGGACGCAGCCGGTCTCGCTCGGCGACGGGGCGTGGGGGATCGAGGTCACCGGTTCGGACAACGGCTTCCACGTCCGCGACGTCGCACCCCTGGTGGACTTCCTCGGCCCTCACGTGTACCGGATGGAGGACGACCAGGGCCGCCAGTTCCTCACCGCGGCGTTCATCTGCCGGCTGCTCGGCTTCGCCGGGCTGCCGGTCGTGCTGGAGGAGTTCGGCGTGACGTCGGCGTTCGTGTCCGACGCGAACGCGGCGCACTACTACCGCCAGGTCCTGCACTCGTCGCTGCTCGCGGGTGCGCGGGGGTGGCTGGCCTGGAACAACACCGACTACGGGCACATCGCCGACCGGGACCCCTACCGCCACCACGCCTTCGAGCTCTACTTCGGCCTCACCGACTCCGACGGCAGGCCCAAGCCGGCGCTGCGCGAGCTCGCCGAGTTCTCCCGGGTCCTGCGCGCGGTCGACGTGGCGCGGCTGCGCAGGCCGCCCGCCGACGCGGCGCTGCTCGTCTCCTCCTACCTCGAGCAGCGCCACCCGCTCACCCCGGCGGCGGACGGGCCGTTCGTCTTCCGGTCGCTGCGGCAGGCGTGGATCGCCGCGTGGGAGGCCGACCTGCCGCTGGACCTCGTCCGCGAGCGGGACGGGATCGACGGCGGCCACCGGCTCTACCTCGTGCCGTCCACCAAGGCGCTGCTCGCGCCCACGTGGACGCGGCTGGAGGAGCTCGCCGCCGCAGGCGCCACCGTCTACGTCTCCTACTGCGCGGGGGAGCACAGCTGGCAGCGCGGGCCGTGGTGGGCGGAGATGAACCGGATCTTCGGGGTGGAGCACCAGCTGCGGTACGGGCTGGTCGAGCCGGTGTCCGGGCAGGTCGAGCTCACCGTCGAGAAGCCGTTCGGTGACCTCGCTGCGGGCGAGCGGCTCACGTTCCGGGCCGCTGGCACCGAGAACTCCCGGTCCTACCTGCCGGTCCGCCCGGTCGACGCCGAGGTGCTGCTGGCCGACGCGCAAGGGCGGCCCGCACTGCTGAGCCGCCGCGTGGGGGAGGGCCGGATGGTCCTGGGCACCTACCCGGTGGAGCACTTCGCGGCGGCGACCCCCGGCGTCAACCCGGAGGACACCGCCCGGCTCTACCGCGCGCTCGCGGCCGAGGCCGGGGTGCGGACGGCGGTCACGGTGCGCGACCCGCTGGTGCACGCCGAGGAGCTGGTCCACCCGGACGGCCGCCGGTTCGTCTGGATCGTCAGCCAGCACGGGGACGGCGGCGCAGTCGAGGTGGAGATCGCCGCCGAGCTCGTGGACGCGGTGACGGGGGAGCCCGTGGACCCGGGCGGAGTGGTGCTGGAGCCGTTCGGCGTGCGGGTGTTGGGGGTGACGGGCGAACGATGAGGAGGAGCCGATGAAGATCGTCGATCTGCGGTGCGCGGTGATCGGCGCGAGCCCGATCGTGCGGATCGTGACGGACGAGGGCGTGGACGGGTTCGGCGAGATCGAGTCGTCCAAGCCGTACATGCGCCCGGTCGTGGAGATGTACCGCGACTTCCTGGTCGGCGAGGACCCCACCGACGTCGAGCGCTGCCTGCTGAAGATCCGCCGCTTCGCCGGGTTCAAGCCGTGGGGCAGCGCCGTGTCGGCGATCGAGATCGCGCTCTGGGACGTGGCCGGCAAGGCCGCGGGCCTGCCGGTGTACAAGCTGCTCGGCGGCAAGGTGCGCGACCGGGTGCGCGTCTACAACGGCGGTGTCCGCCCGCAGCGGGACGGCTACGGCCCGGAGGACTACGCGCGCGTCATGGCGGAGATGAAGGCCGCCCCCGAGGGTTTCACGCTGATCAAGGAGGGGGTGGCCTACCACGGCCCGATGGCGGCGAGCACCCCCGGCTTCTTCTACGGGGACCTGCGCACCGGCCCCCGCCACCCCGACCGCGGGCCGCTCACCGAGCGGGGCCTCAAGCACACGATCGCGTGCGTCGAGGCGATGAAGGAGGTGCTCGGCGACGAGGTCGGGCTGGCGCTCGACGCGGGCCCCGGCTTCACCGTGCCTGACGCGATCCGGCTGCTGCGCGCACTGGAACCGCTCAACCTCATGTGGGTGGAGGACCTGCTCACCGGCGACTACGTCCCGTGGGTGCACGCCGAGCAGTACCGCGAGGTCACCGTCGCCACGAGCACGCCGACGCACACCGGCGAGCAGATCTACCTGCGGCAGAACTTCAAGGACCTGATCTCCACGCAGGCCGTGCGGGTGGTCGGGCCCGACCCGTGCGACGTGGGCGGGATCGCGGAGCTGAAGTGGGTGGCCGAGTACGCCGACCTGCACGGCGTCCAGATCGCCCCGCACGGCGTGCTGGACGGCGTGTTCGGGCTCGCCGCGCTCGTGCAGGTGTGCGCCACGCTGCCGGACAACTTCATCGCGTTCGAGTACCCGGTGGCGAAGCCGGACTGGTGGTACTCGATCGTCACCGGCCTGCCCGAGCGGATCGTCGTCGACGGCTTCATCGACGTCTGGGACCGGCCCGGGCTCGGCGTCGAGTTCGACCGCGAGGCCGCCGCCGCCCACCTCCGCCCCGAGGACGAGGACTTCTTCGCATGACCGGTTCACCGGACCTGCCCCGCCGCCCGTTCGGACGCACCGGGCTGCAGATCACGCCCCTGACGATCGGCGGCGGCCCGCTGGGGTCGATGCCCGGGAACTTCGGCTACGAGGTCCCGGCCGAACGCGGCGTCGCCACCGCCGTCGCCGCGCTGACCGGACCGGTGAACGCCCTGGACACCTCGAACTCCTACAGCCGCGGCGAGTCCGAGCGCCGGGTCGGGGAGGCGCTGCGCCGGATCGGCGGGCTGCCCGACGGCTACGTGCTGTCCACGAAGCTGGACCGCGACCTCGACACCGGGGAGTTCACGGGTGACCGGATGCGGCGCTCGATCGAGGAGAGCCTCGAGCGGCTCGGGCTCGACCGGGTGCCGCTGCTGCACCTGCACGACCCGGAACACATCGGGTTCACCGAGTCCATGGCGCCGGGTGGGCCGGTGGAGGTGCTGGTCCGGCTGCGCGACGAGGGGATCGCCGGGGCGATCGGGGTCGCGGGGGGCCCGGTCGACATGCTGCGCGAGTTCGTCGCCACCGATGCGTTCGACGTGGTGCTGACGCACAACCGGTGGACGCTGGTCGACCGCTCCGCCGGCCCGCTGATCGACGACGCCGTGGCGCGCGGGGTGGGGGTGGCCAACGCCGCGGTGTTCGGCGGCGGCATCCTCGCCTCTGGTGCCGCGAGCACCACCCGGTACGCCTACAAGGAGGCCGCGCCGGAGCTGCTCGCCGCCGTCCGGGAGATCGAGCGGCTCTGCGCCGCCTGCGGCGTGCCGCTCGGCGCGGCCGCCGTGCAGTTCTCCACGCGTGACCCCCGGATCGCCACCACGGTCGTCGGCGTCTCCCGCCCGGAACGGATCGCGGAGAGCGTCGAGCTGGCCACGCTGCCCATCCCGGACCAGCTGTGGAGCGATGTCGACTCCGTCGTCGCGAGGTTCGCCGCCGGCGCGACCCGGTAGCCGGTTCCCGTTCCGCCAAGCCCTCCGGTCGGTGCGGCGGCGAGGATCCTGCCATGAGCGACCATCAGGACGTCCGCATCGGTGCGTTCGTGTTCACCAGCCGGTACGAGGGCAGTCCGCCGGAGAGGTGCTGGCGCGTGAAGGATGTGATCCCCGAAGTCCGCGAGCGACTGGCACTCGCCGGCTAGAGGAACCGCACCGCCGTCAGGACCAGCCCGGCCACCGCCATCACCCACGTGTACGGCAGCGTCTGCAGCATCACCCGCTCCACCCGCACCCCGGCGTAGCCGGCGCTCCACACCGTCTGGGTGCTGGTCGGGTCGGACACCCCGAGCGTCTGGTTGTACGACGCCATCACGCCGAGCACGGCCTGCGGCGCGTAGGCCCCGCTGGCGATGAGGACGCCGGCCAGTCCCGCGCCCATGCCGTAGACGTTGAACGGGCCGCGGTAGAGGCACAGGGGCGTGAGCGCGCCGAGGATCACCACGAACAGCACCGGGTTCGTGGGGATCACGGCCGTGACGATCGGCCGCAGCGCCTCCACCGAGCCGGGCAGCTTCACCGCCGCCAGCAGGATGCCGATCGCCGCGAAGAGCAGCAGCGGCGGGACGGCGGTGTCGAAGCTGCGGTGCAGCGTCTTCAGCCCGACGACCGCGAGCCGGTTCGGCCGGGTGGTGGTGACCAGCGCGTAGCAGACGCCGACGAGCAGCGCGGGGATGATCGGGACGTCCAGCAGCAGCGCCAGCACGATCGGCACCAGCGGCGTGATCAGCGAGTACCACGGTGCCTCGCCGGTGCGGCGCCGGGACGCCCGCTCCGGCGCGATCGCGGCCCACGCGTGCTGCACGCCCCGGCGCCGCGACTCGATCACGACGTAGGCGATGCCGATCACCAGCACGATCGGGAAGAGCGTGAGCTGGAAGTCGCGCACGGTGTCGACCGGGATCTCCAGCGTCTGCGACAGGTACTGCCAGGAGATCAGCTCGAACGGGATGCCGGCGCACATGCCGAAGACCACCGTGCCGGCTGCGGTGATCGGGGGCACGCCCATCGCGATCATCGTGGGGATGCCGATGATGCCGACCAGCATCGCGGCGGGGGCGGAGCCGGTGACGGTCCCGACCATGATGCCGACGACGAACACGCCGAGCGCGACGACGTAGGGCCGGTCGCCGCCGAGCTCGACCGTCTTGCGGATCAGCGTCGAGGCGATGCCGGTCTCGCCCATGATCGAGCCGAGCCATGAGCCGATCACGATGGCGGCCATCGTCGCGGCCAGTGCGACGGCGCCGCCCTGCAGCACGGTCGTCGTGATGCTGTTCTTCTCGCCCATCAGCGGCGCCCCGGCCATGAGGCCGATCACGACGCTGAGCAGGACGAGCACGAACGCCGTCGGCACCTTGCGGGTCAGCATCACGCCGACGCCGACCGCCATGACCAGGAGTATCGCGATACCCATCTCAGACGTCCCTCTCGGCTGGGTGTCGGAGCGCGGCGGCGAGCTCGCCCAGTGCCGCGGTGAGCAGGACCGGGGTGCGGGCCAGGCCGGCCGCGGCGGCGGCGAACCCGTGGGCGGCCAGCTCGGGCGCACCCACGACGTGCGCGTGCACCGTCCAGGAGCCGAGGCGCAGGGCGACCTTGCCGACGCGCCTGCGCAGCCGCGTGGCGGCCGGGCCGTGCAGCAGCTGGTGGGCGGTCTCGTGCGCGACGGCCGCGGCCCGCACGGAGCCGGCCGGGTACCACTCCCGCCAGCCCACCTCGTCGATCAGCGACTCGGCCCGCTCGACCGCGTCGGTGTAGACGACCACGCCGGCGGGCCGGCTGCGGTACTCGGCCAGCAGGATGCGCCGCCCGGGCTCGACGCCGCCGGTCCGCTCCGTGACGTCCAGGTCCGGGTTCCCGTTCGCCGTGGCGGCGAGCTCGCGGCCGAAGGTGAGCGCGGAGTCCGCCCAGCGGGCGAGGGTGTCGTGGTCGACCGCGGAGTGCACGGCGAGCCGCCCGAGCAGCTCACCACCGATGTCCGCGTCGGAGCGTCCGGCGAGCTCGGCGCACCGGCGCTCCGGCACCCCGGTGATCATCTCCGGGTTCACGACCGCTCCTCGACGACGAGCACGACGTCCTCCTCGTCGGCCCGCCCCGAGAGCTCGGTGTCGGCGAGCGCGAGCACCTGGTCGGGGTGGGTCATGCCGGCGAGGTTGACCACCCGGGCGCCGACCAGCAGGTGGATCGCCGGCGCCCGGGCGCCGCTGTCGCCGTACGAGGTGAACTCCTCGAGGACCTTCGCCAGGCCTGCCCGCGCCTCCCCGACGGTCGTGGCCCGCACGTGGGCGTCCGGGGCGCCGACGCGGACGACGCCATCGGCGTCGACGACACGCACGGGATGCCGTGGCCGGGTCACCCTGCCGACCAGGCCGCCGCGCGCCCGGACCGCGGTGTAGACGCGGAACTGCGGGGTGGTCGCGGCGCGCTGCACCACGGCCGCGTCGACGTGCATGCTGCGGGCGGCGGCCTCGACCGCTGCGTCGTCGGTCGCGTCGGCCGGCGCCCGGGTGTGCATGTCCGTGGCACCGGTCGCGACGGCGGCGACGACGTTGCGCTGCGGGTCGATCGACACCTCGACCTCGACGGTCGCCGGTGAGGCACCCTGGGCGAGGACCGCCCGCTCCGCCTCCGCCCGGACCGAGAGGATGTCCTGTTGCGTCGGGGCGGGGATGACCCGTTCGACCGTGTCGCGCACCAGCGCGAGCGCCACCCCGATCGGGCTGATCACGGAGCTGTGGGCGGCGATCCGGGCCGGGAGGCCCATCGTCGACCCCAGGTGGAGGGTCACGGTGGCCGCGCCGCCACCGCCGCCGACCAGCTCGATGCTCTCGCGGTCGAGCCGGTAGTCCTTGACCATCTCGTCGACGACCTCCCGGACCCGGCCGGTGGCGCGGTCGAGGATCTGCCGCGCGGCGTCGTCGACCGAGCAGCCCAGGCGCGCGGCGAGCGGCTCGATCACCAGCCGCGCCGCCGTCGGCTCGGCGTGGGCGTAGTCGCCGCGGGGAACGACACCGAGCGCGTTCGCGGCGCAGGTGACGGTGATCGCGAACCGGCCGCGGTCGGTGACGACGACGGCGTAGTCGGCCGGGTCGCCCTCCATCGGCCGCGCCGTCTCCAGCCGGCCGCCGCGCAGCAGGTCCGGATCGGCGAAGCAGCCGTAGTCCAGGCCGGCGATGTGCGCGCTGCGCGGCCCGACGTCGGTGACCCGGCCACCGGAGACGCGGACCAGCGAGCCGCCGCCGACGCCGACCGTGCGCACGTCGAGGGACTTGAGGTAGGTCGCGTAGCCGCCGACCTTCGCGTACGCGACGGCGACGCGGCCGTCGCGGATGACGGAGATGTCGGTGGACGTCCCGCCGGTCTCCAGGAACACGCCCTCGCTGACCCGCTCGGCGAGCAGCGCGCCCGCGGCGCCCGCGGCGGGTCCGGAGAGGATCGTCAGCAGCGGGCGCCGGCGCATCTCGTCCAGCGACATCACGCCGCCGTCGCAGCGCATCACCATCAGCGGCGCGTGGATGCCGGCGTGGTCGATGCTGCTGCGCACCAGCTCCGCGGTGCCGAGCATCCGCGGCAGGATGCTGGCGTTCAGCGCGGCGGTGCGGGCCCGCTTCTTCAGCCCGTAGAGCTTGCTGATGTCGTGCGTGGCGGTGGCCGGAAGCCGCTGCGACTCCGCGGCCCGGACGACGGCCAGCTCCCCGTCGGGGTCGTCGACGCTGAAGGCCTCCACCCCGACCACCACCTCGGCGCCCGCCCGGTGCACCGCGGCCACGGCGTCCGGTACCTGCGCGGACGCCTTGGCGTGCGCGTAGGTCAGCGGGAGGTGCTTGCCCGGCGCCAGCTCCAGCCGGGAGAGGTGGCGCACGGCCTTCGTGCGCCAGCCGTCCAGCCCGCGGCCGAGGCCGACCACACCGACCGTGGCGACGTCGCCCTCCAGCAGGGCATTGGTGGCCTGCGTCGTGCCGTGGGCCAGGAAGACCACGTCGTCGGCGCTGCGCCCGCAGTTCTCCAGCAGCTCCTTGAGCGCGTTGATGATCCCGCGCGCCACCCCGTCGGGGTGCCGGTGCGTGGTCAGCACCTTCGCGGTCCCGATCAGCTCGAGGCTCGCGGCATCGATCGCCACGGCATCGGTGAAGGTCCCTCCGACGTCGATGCCGACCCTGATCGGTGTCTTCATCCGGGCACCACTCCTCTTCGTCGAGGTGGAGGTAGGTCAGGCCAGGGAGAGGGACTCCTCGCCCAGGTAGGCGCCCTGCCGGCGCAGCCGCCGCTGCAGCTCGGGCACCGGGACGCACCGCGGGGACGTGCCCCCCGCGACCGCGAGCGCCGCCGCCGTGCCCGCGGCCTCGCCCATCGCGAACGCGGGCGGCATGACGCGGATCGCGCCGAGCGCCTCGTGGGTGGCCGACACGCAGCGCCCGGCGACGAGCACGTCCTCGAGCCCGCGGGGGAGCAGGCTGCGGTAGGGCATCTCGTAGGCGTTGGCGGTGGCGTACGACGGCGCGATCCCGCCGCCCGCGCCGCTCGGGTCGTGGATGTCGACCGGGTACGCGCACAGGCCGATCACGTCGTCGAAGTGGCGGCCGGTCTGCAGGTCCTCGATGGACAGCTCGTAGTCGCCCATGATCCGCCTGCTCTCCCGCACGCCGACGGTGGCGGCCGTGTCGAGCAGCGAGGACTCCTCGAACCCGGGCAGCTCCGCGCGGAAGAAGTCGACGAGCGCCATGGCCTGGTCACGGCCCTCGATCTCGGCCGCGGTGAGGTCGCGCACCTGCGTGGCATCGCGGCCCAGCACCCGGGTGGTGTTGATCCGCCACACCCCCGGCCGCATCGTCTTGTACATCCCGACGCCCATCCGCGGCGAGGGGAACCGGCCGGCCTCACGCGCCGCCGCGACGATCCCCGCGTACGGTCGCCGGTCGTCCGGGTGCGTGCGGATGTACTCGACGACGCGGTCGTCGTCGACGCCCCGCACGCGGAAGAACAGCGTCATCGGCTGCGTCCGGCCGTCCGACTCCCGGCCGATGCGCACCTCGGCGCCTGCCCGCGCGGCCACGTCGCCGTCGCCGGTGGCGTCGACGGTGACCCGGGCGGTCAGCGCCTGCAGTCCGTTCTTGTTCGCGACCACGATCCCGCGCACGTGCCCGTCCTCGGCCAGGGTGTCGGCGACGAACGAGTGCAGCAGCAGCTCCACGCCGGACTCCCGGCACATCTGCAGCGCCACCGTCTTCGCCGCCTCCGGCTCGAACGGGGTGACCTTGTCGTGCCCGTAGACGATGAAGCCGGAGTACTCGTCGCCCGCGCTGGTCTGCGAGGGGTGCAGCGCGTCGCCCCGCTCGGCCATCCGCCGCACGAACTCGTCGAACACGCCCCGGATCAGCTGCCGCTCGCCGTCGAGGGAGAACGAGGTCATGCACGGGCCGACGAGCCCGGCGGTGAGGTTCCCGCCGAGGTAGCCGTACTGCTCGACCAGCAGGGTGCGGGCCCCGGCCCGCGCCGCCGCCACCGCGGACGCGATCCCGGCCGGCCCGCCGCCCGCGACCAGCACGTCGACGTCGGCGGCGACGTCGAGCTCGCGTGCGTAGGTGATCGTCATCAGTACCCCTTGATCTCCGGCCAGTGCCGCTCGACGCCGCTGCGCTCGAGGAGCCGGGTGAACTCGTCCCTGCGGTCGCGGTCGGCGTGCACCTGGTGCGGTTCGCCGCCGGTCTCGACGCAATGGGCCGCGAGGAGGCCGGCGACCTCGCCGACGTTCCACTCGACGGGGTGCAGCCGGAAGCAGCCGTTGCTGATGTGGGTCGTCCCGATGTTCTTGGCGGCGGGGAGCAGGTTGCGCACCCGCTGCGGCACGAGCGCGCCGAGCGGGATCTCGAACGGCACGCTCTCCAGGTCGATGTAGCTGTCGCCCCCGGTCGAGGGGTGCAGGTCGAGGTGGTAGCTGCCGACCCCGACCGAGTCCTCGCGCACGAGCACGCCGTGCGCGCCCCGCACGGCCAGCGACACGTCGTTCTCGGTCACCGTGGTCAGCGCCCGGATCCGGCGGGACTCCCGCAGGTAGGGCGCCTTGGCCAGGCCGTCGGCGGTGCCGGTGACGTCGGCGCGCAGGCGCAGCCCGGGCCACCCGGTGCCGCCGTCGGGGCGGGGCGCCTCGGTCTGCAGCCAGTACAGCACCGACCGGCTCAGCTGCTTGGCGTCGGCCAGGTGGCGCGCCGCGACGTCGGGCTCGACGTCGATGACGCTGCCCAGCCAGTAGTCGTTCAACGGCCAGTTGACCAGTGCGATGTCGGAGGCGAACGCCCCTGGCGAGTGCAGGTCGCGCGCGAGGATGCGGCGGAAGAGCCACAGGTCGAGGTCGCCCGCTGCCTTGCTCTGGTCGGCGACGACGCCGAGCGGGTCGTCGCCCGGGTTCGGCGCGAAGTGCCGAGGCGTCGGCTCCAGGGTCCGCGGGTGCGGCGCCAGCAGCCCGATCAGCGGCCCCGGCCAGAACTCCGGACGGTAGGAGCGCCAGAAGTCGTACCGCTCCGGGCGGTCGATCGTGCGGTCCTCGCCGGGCCGGTGGTCGAGCGCGAAGCAGAAGGTGAACCCCTGCATGTTCTGCGGGTCGGCCGTGGCCGGCGCGTGCGGCTCGTCGTGGTCGGTCTGCGCCTCGGCCCCGGTGACGTACTCGGTCTTGGTCATGGCCAGCAGGTCGCCCGCCTCGGTGGCGTCGACGACGTACGGCGCCGAGACGACGATCCGCCTGCCGTCGCGGCGGTCGGAGAGCTCGACCGGGCCGACGTGATCGCCGTCGCACTCGGCGCCGACCGGCACGGTCTCCAGCAGCACCGTGAGCCGGCCCGCCGCGCGGTGGGGAACCAGCATCGCCTCGATGACGGCGAGCGAGACCCGCGGCTCGTGGCACAGCTTGCTGACGCGGCCGGCGCCGGGGTTGAGGTTCGGCAGCCGGGCGGCCTCGGCGCGCAACGGGTACCAGCGCCGGTAGTGCTCGCGGATCCCGTCGCGCAGCGCGCGGTAGGACGCCGTCGCGCCGAACCGTTCGATCCACGGGTGCTCGTCCGGCGGCACGGCCTGGCTGGTGAGCTGCCCGCCGAGCCAGTCGGTCTCCTCGGTCAGCACGACGTCGCGACCCGCGCGGCAGGCCGCGAGGGCCGCGGCGACCCCGCCCAGGCCACCTCCGACGACGAGCACGTCAGCGCGCAGTTCGAGCACTTCTCTCCTCAGGTTCGGGGACCGGTCGTCTCGCCCGCGACGAAGGCGCAGGCCATCAGGGACTGCCTGCGCCGCGCGGGCACGGGTGCGCCGGCGAGCAGGTCGATCATCAGGTCGACCGCGGCGCGGCCCATCTCGCGGCGCGGCACGGCGAACCCGGTGGTGACCGGCTCCCCGGCGGGCTGCACGACGTACTCACCGAGCATCGCGAGCGAGACGTCCTGCGGGCACCGCAGGCCGGCTGCGGCGATCGCCCGGCCGACGGCGCGGGCCACCACGCTGGTGTCGGTGGCCTCGGTGACGAAGGCGGTGACCCCGGCGTCGACCTCGGTGCGCACCCAGTCGGCGGTGACGTCCTCGGCGGCGCAGGGCAGCACCGGGGGCGCGACGCCGGTGAGCCCGGCCTCGGCCAGCCCCTGCAGCACGCCGGCCTGGCGGTCCTCGGACGCCAGCGCGACGTCCTCCTCGCGGACGTAGCGGATCTTCTCGTGGCCGAGCCCGGCGAGGCGGAGCACGACGTCGCGGCTCGCCGTGACGTAGTCGGCGCCGACGTAGGGCAGCCGGTCACCGAGCTCGTTGCGGCGTCCGATGTAGACGACGGGGTAGTCGTCGTCGAGCAGCCGCGCGATCTCGTCGCGCGGCACCCTGCGGCCGAAGAGGATGCATCCGTCGGCCAGACGCAGCCGGTGGATCGCGCCGGCCCGCCCCGCCGCGGGTCTGCTCTCCGGCGCGGAGCCGGTGAACAGCACGATGTCGTAGCCGCGCGCTCCCGCCTGCTCCTCGATGCCCGCGAGGAAGGGGTAGTAGGAGTTCTCGATGTCCACCGGGAACGTGGCGCTGAAGGTGTGCACGCCGAGCAGGTAGTTCTGCCTGCGGGCGAGCCGCAGTGCCGCCGGGTCGGCGACGTACCCCAGCTCGTCCGCGGCCTCGTGCACGCGGCGCACCGTGTCGGCGGCGATGCCGACGACGTCCGGCTTCCCGCCGAGCACCAGCGACACGGTGGCCTGCGAGACCCCGGCCAGCTTCGCGATGTCGGCCTGCCGGGGACGCGGCCTGCGTGCTCCCGTGGCCCTCCTCATCGGAGCATGGCCCCGCCGTCGACGTCGAGCGTGGCGCCGTAGACGAAGGACGCCGCGGCCGAGCTGAGGAACAGGATCGCCCCGGCCATGTCGCCCGGGTCGCCCATCCGCCGCATCGGGAGGCCGGCCGCGATCCGCTCCTTGAGCTCGGCGGAGATGCCGGTGTGCAGCGGGGTGTCCGACGGGCCGGGCGCGAGCCCATTGATCCGGACGCCGCGGCCGGCGAACTCGCGGGCCACCGACTTCACGATCGACAGCACGCCCGCCTTGCCCGCGGCGTACGGGGCGTCGGCGATCAGCCCGCCGCCGCCCCGGAAGCCGGCGTCGGAAGCGACCAGGACGATGGTGCCGGTCCCGGCGTCGAGCATCCGGCGCAGCGCCTGCTGGGTGACGAGGAAGGTCCCGACCAGGTTGACGTCGAGCAGCCGCCGCCAGTGCGCCGCGTCCGCCTCGAGGAAGCGGGTCGCCGCGATCACGGCGGCGCAGTGGGCGAGGTGGTCGAGCCGCCCGTAGGCGGCGTCGATCCGCTCGAAGGCCGCCGCGACGGAGTCCGGCTCGGACACGTCGAGGACCACCGGGAGCGCCTTGGGCATCTCGGCAGCCGCGCGGTCGAGGGCGGCGGCGTCGACGTCGGCGAGCACGACGTCGGCGCCGTGCGCGGCGAAGGCGCGGGCGGTCTCGCGACCCATCCTGCTCGCCCCGCCGGTGACGAGCGCGACGCGGCCGGCGAACTCGTCGGGGCGGAAGGACTGCCATGGCTTCATCGCGGGCACCTAATACGAGTCTAATACGCTTTAGATCGGCCGGTGCCCACTGTGATGTCTCGGGCCCGGCGGTGTCAAGCCCGGGTCGGGGCGTGCGCCGGGGGCAGCGCAGGGCGGCGTCGAGCGGGATCGTGACGGGCCGCAGCAGCCCCCGCGCCGCCTCGGTCTCGGCCCGGAACGCCTGCGGCAGGGAGGCGACGAACCTGCGGGAGGCCGCGGCGAGGTCGTCATCGCGGTCCCTGGCCGGAACGCGGAGGGCGTCCGGATTCCGCTCCGTCGCCGTCGAGTGGCGGCCGATGATCGAACCGGTTGACACCGTGCAGGCCGACTCCTAATGTTGCCGCGACCGAAATCAAAACTGCATTCCACTACGCGGAATCAGCGGGGCTCGCGGGCGAGGAAGGCCGAAGAGGACTGTCGATGTCGAATTCGTTCGCCCCGTGAGAAGCGGCACGCTGCTCGGGCGGGACTGGCGGCTCGCCTGGACTTTCCTCGCTCCCCTCGGTCTCATCATCGTGGCGCTGATCGCGTACCCGTTCGCGTACGGGATCGTGCTCAGTTTCCAGCACAAGCTCATCGGTGCCCCGGCGACCTGGGCGGGGCTCTCGAACTACACGGATCTGCTGTTCGGCGAACAGTACGGCGGCGTCTTCCGGGCGTCCGTCGTCGCCTCGGTTCTCTACACCGGTGTCGCCGTGGGCGCGAAGCTCGTTCTCGGAATGTGCATGGCGCTCCTGCTCAACGAACGCTTCCGGGGCCGCACCGTGATGCGGGGGCTGTTGTTCGTCCCGTGGGCGCTGCCCACCGTGATCGTGGCGCTGACCTGGCGCTGGATGTACGAGGGGAGCGACCACGGGCTGTTCAACCTGGTACTGGGCGACCTGTTCGGGATCGGCCCCGTCCAGTTCCTCGCCGACCCCCGGTGGGCCCTCTGGTCGGTCCTGCTCGTGGTGATCTGGCAGGGCACGCCGTTCTACACGATGATGTTCCTCGCGGGCATGCAGGCCATCCCGGCGGACCAGTACGAGGCCGCGTCGATCGACGGCGCGAACGTCTTCCGGCGCTTCTTCCACATCACGCTTCCCTGGCTGCGCCCGGCGATCGTCATCACCACCCTGCTCTCGACGATCTGGACGGCGAACAGCATCAACTTCATCTTCATCCTGACCAATGGCGGCCCGGTCAACACGACGCTGACGTTCCCGATGCTCGCCTACCAGATCGGTATCCAGGGCAGGGAGCTCGGCGCGTCGTCGGCCGTCAGCGTCATCTTCTTCCCGCTGTTCCTCGTCATCATCTACGTGCTGACGAAACGGATGCTGCCCGCCGACGCCAAGGCGGGGGTGTAGCCGATGACGGGCCCGTCACGCCGCAGCCGCCCGGGGCGCAGATCCGGCACGGGCCGCCGGATCGTCCTCGTGGGCGGGCTCGCGGTGTTCGCGATCTGGACCGTCGTCCCGATCGCGTGGATCCTCGAGACCTCGGTGAAGCCCAACAAGGACCTGTACGGCGAGCCCGGCATCCTCCCGAAGACGGTCACCGCCGAGCACTACGTCGAGCTGTTCACCGACACCGACTTCCTCACCTACTTCACGAACAGCCTGCTCGTCTCGTTCGGAACCACGGCGCTGTCCATGGTCATCGGCGTGCTCGCCGCCTACGCCGTCACGCGGCTGCGCTTCCGCGGGCGACGCCTGATGGGCAACGTCACGATCGTCACCTACCTCATCCCCCCGGCGCTGCTGTTCATCCCGCTGTTCCAGGTGGCCGCGCAGTTCGGGTTCACGAACAGCACGCTCGGCCTGATCCCGATCTACCTCATCTTCTCGGTGCCCTTCTGCACCTGGCTGTCCATCGCGCACCTGCAGGCCATCCCGATCGAGCTGGAGGAGGCGTCGCTCGTCGACGGGTGCACCCGCCTGCAGTCGCTGGTGCGGATCGTGGTGCCGCTCCTCCTGCCGGCGTTGGCCGTCATCGCCCTGTACGCGTTCACCCAGGCCTGGAACGAGTTCCTCTACGCCCTGATCCTGATCAGCACCGACTCCCGCAAGACCCTCCCCGTCGGGCTCGCGGACTTCGTGGTGGGGGACGTCTACAACTGGGGTCCCCTGATGGCGGGCTCGGCCATCGCGTCCCTGGTGCCCGTCCTCATCTACGTCGCGGCGCAGCGGTGGGTCGTCTCCGGCCTCACCGCGGGCGCGACGAAGGGATGAGCGTCCGTCCGAGGAGAAAGGTGTCTTCCGTGCGTGCAGACAACCAGATCGCGTTCGACCGTCGACGGCTGCTCAAGGCGTCCGGGCTGCTCCCGTTGGCCGCGCTCGCCGCTCCGTCGCTCGCCGCGTGTGGTGACTCCGGGTCCGCAGGCGGTCACCTGACGGCCTGGGGCGTCGTGTCCTTCACCAAGGAGGGCGACCGCCTCGTGGCGGACCAGATGCAGGAGTGGGGCGACGCCAACGGGTTCACGGTCGAGTACTCGGCGGTTCCGGGCTCGAACTACCCGGCGAAGCTCGCCACCGCCGTGGAAGCCGGGTCGCTGCCGGACGTGGTGATGCTCGAGGACACGCAGCCGATCTACTACGGCGGTCAGGGGCACCTCGCGGACATCACCGACCTCTTCACGGAGCTGAAGGGCCAGGGCGGCGGGATGTTCGACACGCTCAGCCCCTACGTCGCGGTTCCCGCGGGCACGTACGCCGTCCCGATGGAGTCGAACCTCACCGTGATGTACGCCCGCACGGACCTCATCGAGAAGGTGACCGGGCAGCGCACCCCGCCGGCCACGCTCGACGAGCTCGAGGCGATCGCGCGCGCCGCCCAGACCCCGCCGGACACCTACGGCATCGGGTTGCCGCTGGGCAAGAGCGTGGACGGCAACACCGTCCTCAGCATCATCTACGCCGACGGGGGCACGCTGGTCGACGAGCAGGGCAACCCCGCCGTCGACAACGACGGCACGGTGTCGGCGCTGACGCGCATCCAGCGGTGGTGGCGCGACCAGCTCATCCCGCCCGACGCACCCTCGTCCGACGACGCGTGGAACAACCAGGTGTTCCAGTCGAAGCGGGCGGTGTTCGTGTTCAACGCGCCCTCGATCTACGGCTGGTTGCAGGAGAACGACCCGGACCTGATGGCGAACACCGCGCAGGCACCGCTGCCGGCCGGGAAGGCCGGGTCGGTGCAGTCCGCGAACTGCTGGTCGTGGGGCGTGTCGGCGAAGAGCCCGAACCTCGGGCAGGCGAAGGACCTGATCCGCTACATCATGGCCCCCGACCGCGTCGAGCAGGTCTACGAGAAGGTCGCCGGGCGCTGGTACCCGGTCTACCGCGACCTCACGACCGCTCCGTACTGGCGGGAACGGGCGGCGTTCAGCACGTTCCCGCAGATCATCGACAACGCCCGCACCAACTGGTACCCGGCCACGGCGTCCGCCGAGCTGCTCACCCGGCTCACCTCGGTGACCGACTCGTTCGTCCCGCTGCAGATGGCGGTGGACGTCACGGTGCAGGGGATGAGCCCCGAGCAGGCCGCGAAGCGCGGTCAGGAGCAGATGGAGCAGCTGTTCGCCTGACCTGCGGCCGCCCTCCGGACGCCACCCGCAGCAGCGCGGCCGCGGCGCCGCCCAGGCGGCGCCGGGCCGGCCAGACCGCGCGCAGGACGCGGTGCAGGTCGAGGCCCTCCACCGTGACCTCGACGAGCCGCCCGTCCGCGAGGTCGGCGGCCACGGCGAGTGCGCTCAGCACGGCGGGCCCGGCACCTTGCGCGACGGCGCTGCGGACGGCCGTGCTCGAACCGAGCTCCAGCAGGGGCCGGACCGGCGTGGTCCCGGTGCGCTCCAGCGCCCGGTCCAGCGTGTCGCGCGTGCCGGACCCCCGTTCCCGCACGATGAGCGGCGTCCGGGCGAGCTCGTCGGGCCGGACCGGGGTGCGGCGCCTGGCCCAGGGGTGATCGAGCGGGACGACGACGGCCAGCCGGTCGGCGGCCACGCGTCGCGACGTGAGGCCGCCGGGCACCGTCGGCGACTCGAGGAACCCGAGCCCGATCTCCTCGCGCGCCGCGAGCGCCGCCACGTGTTCGGAGTTGGTCACCTGCAGACGCACGTACAGCTCGGGAGCGCGCTGGCGCAGGGTCCCGATCCACGCCGGCGCGAGGTGCTCGGCGATCGTCATGCTGGCGGCGACGTCCAGGTCGTTGTCCTGCTCGCCCCGCAGCGCGGCCGCGCCGACGACCAGCGCGTCGATCTCGGCCAGCACGCGTTCGGCCCACGCCGCGACCGCCCGGCCCGTGGGTGTCAGCTCGGACCCCCGCGGCCCGCGGACGACGAGGACGAGGCGCAGCCGCCGTTCGAGCGCGCTGAGCCGCTTGCTCGCCGCCGGCTGGCTGATCCGCAGGCGCTCGGCCGCCCGGCCCAGGCTGCCGGCCTCCCCGACGAGCACCAGGAGCCGCAGGCCCTCGATGTCCGGACCGGTCATAACCGCAGAATATGGGCAGTTGCCGAGATGACGGCTACCGGCGGTCGGGTCGGGGGCGCAACCTCGATCGACATGAGCACGACCCGCACGACCGGGCACCGCTTCGGCGCCCACCGGTCCGGCCTCGCCGTCGCCGCGCTGGGGGTGGCGGCCTCGGCCGGGGTGAACACGCTGTTCCCCACCGTGAGCGCGTTGATCGTCGCCGTCGTACTGGGCGTCGCCGCCGGCAACCTCGGCCTGCTCCCCGCGAGCGCCCGCGCGGGCCTGGCCCGGTGGACGCCCCGGATGTTGCGCATCGGGGTCCCCCTGCTCGGGCTGCAGCTCGCCCTGCCCCGGGTGCTCGCCCTCGGCCCCGGACTGCTCCTCGCCGTGGCCGTGACGGTCGCGGTGACGTTCGCGGGCACGCTGTGGCTCGGGCGACTGCTCGGGGTGTCCCGGGCACTGCGCATCCTGGTCGCGACCGGGTTCTCCATCTGCGGGGCGTCGGCCGTCGCGGCGGTCGCCTCCGTCGTCGACCACGACGACGAGGACGTCGCGACCGCGATCAGCCTGGTGACGGTGTTCGGTGGCCTGGCGATCGTCGGGCTGCCCGCGCTGGCGGGCCCGCTCGGCGTCGAGGGGACCGACCTCGGCAGGTGGGCGGGTCTCGGCGTACACGAGGTCGGGCAGGTCGTGGCGGCCGCCGCACCGGCAGGCGCCGCGGCCGTCGCCGCCGCCGTGCTGGTCAAGCTCAGCCGTGTCGTGTTGCTCGCGCCCGTCGTCACCGCGGTCGGGGTCGTCGAGCGGAGGAGGCGCCCCGGTCCCCGGGGCACGCGGCCCCCGCTCGTCCCGCTCTTCGTCCTGGGCTTCCTCGGCGCCATCGCCGTGCGCGCCACCGGCCTCCTCCCCGCGCCCGCCCTCGACGGCGCGGCGACGCTCACCACGTGGGTGCTGGCGGCGGCACTGTTCGGCCTCGGTACGTCGATCGGCCTGCGCACCCTCGTCGGCGCGGGACCTCGCGCACTCGCGCTCGGGGCGCTCTCCACCGTTCTCGTCGGCTCGGTCTCCCTGGCATCGCTGCGGCTCCTCGCGTAGGAGCCGGCGACCGAGCGCCTTCACCCCCCGACGAGCCGGGCGACGCGCAGTGCGGACCGGCTCCCCTCCCGGAGCGCACCGTTGGTGATGAACGCGGTGTCCTCGTGGACGACCACCGCCGTCGTGCCCTGGAGGCCGTCGCCGCCGTCGAGCAGAACGCGGTGCGTGCCGTCGGCCGCGACACCGACCAGCTCGCTCGCATCGTTGATCGCCGCGAGGATCTCGTCGCCCCGGCCGGTGAAGTCGAAGTCGTCGATGCCGGCCAGGCCGGTGGCGTGCACGGCGACCGGGCCCGCCGCGCCCGACCGCTCCACCGGGATGCGCACGATCGTGCCGCGATCGTAGTTGCTCAACCACACCGCCCCCGCGTGCAGCTTCAGCCCGTTCGCCCCGAAGAAGCCGGACGGAGCGAGGGCGGGGTCGGCGCTCCACACCGACGGGTCGCCACCGGAGACCGGAGCCTCCCAGACCCGTCCACCCGTCGAGTCGGTGACGAGGAAGCGGCCTCCTGCCTGGTCGATGAGCAGTGCGTTCGGCATGGTGTCCGCCGGCATCGGGACGACCAGCTCCGGCTCGGTCGATCCGGCCGCCAGTCGCCAGATGCCGGTCAGCCCGCCCCGCCCCGCCGCGTAGAGGAAGAACACCGCGCCGCCTCGGTCGCGCGCCACCCCGGTGACCTGCGGACTCCCGACCACCGGCGTGGTCCCGCCCCCGCCCGCGGGCACCGGCATGGTGGCGACCACCTCGGTCCCGCCGTCTCCCCGCACCCGGACGACCTGCCGCGCACCGATCATGCCGACGACCGCGCCACCACCCGGTTCGAGCGCGATGCTCTCCGCGTTCTGCCCGGCGGCCCGGTCGAACTCCGCGAGCACCCGGACGTCGGCCAACTCGCTGAGCCCGGCGGGCGCCGGCGTCTTGATCGGCGCAGCGGTCCCGGCGGAGCACCCGGCCGCCATAGCGATGCCGAGGACTGCGGACGTCACGCGGACGTGCGCGGCGGACGGCGACATTCGCAACGTGATGCACCTCTTCCTGTCCTATGTGGACGATTGGTCGACGGCACGGGACCCGCTGGGCCACCTGACGTGCGGTCAGGGGATCCGGCGCGGCTCCGCATCGACGAACGGTGCGGTGTCGAACCGCTCCCGGCCGAGCGCCGCGATGAGCTCGAGCTTCCCCACGGCCTCGGTGCCCGGGGCGGGGGAGTACACGATCAACCGCTGCCCCTGGGCGGTCGCCAGTACGTCGAAGTCGACTTCGACGAGCCCGACCTCCGGATGGCGGATCCGCCTGCGGTCGCTGCGGCGGACTGCCACGTCGTGCCGGGCCCACAACCGCCTGAACTCGGTGCTCGCGGCGCGCAGGGCCCGGACCAGCCCGGTGGCGAAACGGTCCCCGCGCCGCGCCGCGACCGTCGCGCGGAGGTCCTCGACCTGGGCACGGCTCTCGCCGTCGTGGTCCTCGACCGGCTGGCGGGCGCGGAACGCCGGTTCGGTGAACCAGCGGTAGGTGCAGCTGCGGGCGTAGCCGCGCAGCCCGGTCTGCTCGCCCAGCAGCGCGTCGGCGAGCGCGTTCTGCGCGAGCACCACGTTGAGGTCGGAAGCGATCAGTGCGGGGAGGGTGGCCAGGTCGTCGAGCAGGCGGAGGAGGGCCCGCCCGACGTGTTCGTCGGGCCCCGCCTGCGGCGCGGTGTGGTGTCCCGAGAGGCGGAAGAGGTGGTCACGTTCGTCCCGGCTCAGCCGTAAGGCGCGGGCCAGTGCCGCGAGGAGGTCGACCGAGGGCGTCGCGCCCCGGCCCTGCTCGAGCCGGGCGAGGTAGTCGGGTGACATCCCGGCGAGCTGCGCGACCTCGAAGCGCCGTAGGCCCGGCGTCCTCCGCCGGGAGCCCACCGGCATCCCGACGTCGGACGGCTGCAGCAGCGCCCGCCTGCTGCGCAGGAAGTCCCCGAGCTCGCCGCGATCCACGCGCTCCAGCATGATCCGTCCCGAGCCGGACAACCAGGACCTGTCAGGTCCACGATCCGGGTTCGCTCGGCCCAACTCGCTTCGTCGACCACAGCGCGGATGTACTACTCGAAGCGTTCGCTCTCCCCGCTGTCGATCCGGGTCGGGCCGTGCCGCAGGTCGACGCGGACGAAGTACGAGCCCGGCTCCCGTGGCATCGGGATCCAGACGTCGAGCGTCGTCGTCGCGTGGTCGGTCCGGGGCTCGATCCGGTAGGCGAGGTTGTCGTTGAGCCAGTCACCGCTGAGCCGGATGCCGCCGGCTTCCTGCCACATCGACCAGGACAGGGTCAGCGATTCGCCGCGCAGTCCCGAGAGATCGAGGTCCGTGCTGACGACCACACCCAGCGGTTCCGGGCCCGGGACCGCCGGATCGGCGGTCGAGGGGGCGTGGCGGGCGTCGGTGAGGACCTGGGCGATCCGTTCGGCGGCCACGGCCGGTTCGACCGGTTCGCCGCTCGGAGCGACCGCGTTCCCGATCGCGATGAACTCGGACGGGACGGAGCTGTCGCCGGTCAGGTCCACGTAGGCGTCCTCGACCTCAGCGACGTGCGCCTGGTTGACGGAGTCGTCTCCGATGACGGTGACCTCGGGCGACGGACCGGCCGTCTCGGTCGGGGATGGGTCGCCGATCTGCCTGCTGGACCGGTCACCGGAGGTCCGCATCGGGTTGTCGGAAGGCTCGGCGGTGGGGCTGCTCGCCCCCTCCGGATCGGACATGGCAGGGGTCGGCGTCCCGGTCGGGTCCGGATCGGACGTGGCCGGGGCAGATCTCTCGGTCGGCTGCGCGGCGGCGGTCGAGCCCGGCGTCGTCGCCTCGCTCGGAGCGGCACCGACCGTCGGTGCGGGAGCCGGCTCGTCGCCGGGCGGGCTGTAACCCTTCAAGCTGATGGTTCCGGTGCTCTCCACCCGGTGCTGGTACTCGCTCAGCGGGATCCCGGGGATGATCCGGACGCCGACCTCGGCGCTGTCGTCGGCGTCCGGGGAGGGCCACAGCGAGATGATGGTGCTGACCGCACCGGCGACGGCGCCCAACGTCACGATCACGGTCACGATCGACTTGGTGGCGCGGTTCCACCACCGGTTGTGGGCGGGAGTCGGCGGTCGCTCCGGCGAGGCCGGATAGCGACGGCGGTAGGTCTGGCGGCGCCCGCCGGGCATGAGGGCCCTCCTTCCCACCGGACGGCTGAGGCGGGGCCCACCTGGGTGAGCACCACCTTTCCGCTCGCGCGCTCACCGACCGGTGTTACCTCGACACGAAGCGTTGGCGACGGAGGCGCCGCCGGGCCCGGTTCGGCAACTCCCGCTGCTCGCGATCACCGGCCGTCCGGGGTCTCACGCCGCCGCGTTCGCGGAGCGCGGCGCTGAGGCTCAGCCCGAGCGCGTAGCCCGCGTGGAGGGCCCCGGGCGTGGCGCTCGGTCCGGTGTGGTGCTGGGCCGCCGTGCCGAGCGCGGCGAGTCCGAGCGAGGCGCCGATCTGGCGGGTGCTGTCGAACAGGCCCGGCGAGATCCTCGTGCGCGCCCACTCCGGCCGGTGAGCGGTCCGACGCCGCGCGGCCCGGATCCTGCGACACCATCTTCAGCGGCCCCGATCCGTCGCTCAGCAGCCTCGACCCGTCCCGGCAGCCGCACCTGGCGGCGATCGGGGACCAGTGGCCGGTGTTCGCCGCGCGGGACACCTACCCACAAGGGCTGGAGGCGCTCGTCGACGGCTTGCTGGCGCAGGTGCGGTCGGAGGTGACGTGGGCAACCTGCCGGGCGACGCGAGGGGGTCTGCGCTGGTCAGGGCCGGCGGGCCCGGGCGAGCCAGGCGGGGAGATCGACCAGGTCTCCCATCCGGCGGTCGAGCTCGGCGGCGTGGGTGGGGTTGCGGACGACCCCTCGGTACTCGCGCAGCTGCAGGTCCTCGAGCTCCCACCCGTCGCCGAACGCGGTTCGGATCGCGCCCTCGCCGACCTGGGGCCCGAAGCGCGGGCCGGTGTCGGAGAGCGCGAGGACGTGGACCCGCCCGCCGGGGCGGCAGGCGCGGTGCAGGCTGCGGACGTACCGGGTGCGGTCGGCGGGGTCGAAGATGTGGAACAGCGCGCTGTCGACGATCGTGTCGTAGGCCTGCCGGCCGAGGTCCATGGCGTCGGCGACCTCGAAACGGGCGGTGACGTCGTGCCGGGCGGCGTTCTCCCGGGCCCGTTCGATCGCCGGTTCGGATGCGTCGATGCCCAGGACGTCGTAGCCGAGGCGGGTGAGGAGGATCGTGTGCTCACCGGTGCCGCAGCCGGCATCGAGCACCTTCCCGCGGATCCACCCACTGCGTTCCAGGTCGACGATGGCCGGCTGGGGTTCCCCGATCACCCATGGCGCGGTGCCGGCGAGGTACGCCTCGTCGAAGGCGCTGCGAGGCGGGGTCGTGCTCCGGTCCGGCGCCGCGCCGGCGTCTGTGAAGCCCATGGAGCGACCGTAGGAGCTCGAGTCGACTACAGGTCAAGCGCCTGCGTCGACAGCGGTGACGAGCTGGACCGGAGCAGGCTCTCGCCGGCGAGCGCCCGCAGCTCCGCGCACGCGGCGAGCACCGGAGGGGTGTGGGCGACGGCGTCGCGGACCACGGCCAGGATCGACCGGACCGGCACCGGCTGGACGACGGGCACCGCACGCGTCCCGGCCGGGAGGTTGATGGCCCCGAGCTCGGGCAGCACGGTGATCCCGATGCCGGCGGCCACGAAGGCGAGCGCGGTGGGGTAGTCGTGCGCCTCCACGTGGAACGGCGGGCGGAACCCGGCCGCGGTGCACGCCTCGACCAGGTTGCGGCGGCACCAGCCCCGGGCGAAGTCGTTGTCCACCCAGCGCTCGGTCGCGAGCTCCGCCAGCTCGACCTCGGCCCGGCCGGCCAGCGCGTGGCCCTCCGGCAGGACGACGAGGTACGGGTCGTCGAGCAGGTGGTGCGCGGTGAAACCGGGCCCCGGGACGAAGTCGGGGCGTTCGACGGCGACCTGGACGTCGGACCGCTCGGCGGGGTCGTCGGGCAGCCATTCGCGCAGGGCGAGGTCCAGCCGGACGCCCGGGAACTCGCCGATGAGCCTGCGCACCACCCGGGGCAGCCAGGCGGCCCCGACCGAGGCGAAGTACGACAGCGACAGCGCCCCCGTGCGGCCGGCGCGCAGGTCCGCGACGACGGCCTCGGCCTCGCCGATCCGGTCGAGGATCGCGTCGGCCTGCTCGGCGAGCAGGAGCCCGGCGGCGGTCGCGCGGAGCCCGCGCCCCGCCCGTTCGAACAGGACCAGGCCGGTCTCCCGCTGCAGCGCCGTGACGTGCTGG
The DNA here is from genome assembly GCF_039543345.1 of Pseudonocardia adelaidensis. NCBI lineage: Bacteria > Bacillati > Actinomycetota > Actinomycetes > Pseudonocardiales > Pseudonocardiaceae > Pseudonocardia > Pseudonocardia adelaidensis. Next base: position 28,347 of record NZ_BAABJO010000038.1, read on the forward strand.
CTCACGGCGGACGGGGTGTAGCCCAGGTTCGCGGCGGCCGCCTGCACCGACCCGCTGGCGACGACGGAGCGGAAGATGCGCAGGCGATGGGTGTCGAGCACGCCCCGAAAGTACAGCTGAACTGGATCGAACGGTAGAAGATGTCGCTGGTGCTGAACGGTCGCGGTGCGCAGGCTGGAGTCATGACGTTCTCCCGGCAGTCCCTCTCCCTGGCGGCAGCGGCGACGACCGTCGTCCTCTGGGCCTCGGCGTTCGTCGGTATCCGGGGGGTCGGCCCCGAGATGTCGCCCGGTGCACTGGCGCTCGGCCGGATGCTCGTCGGCTCGCTCACACTGACCGCGATCGTGCTCGTCGTGCGCGCCCGCCGCCGGGGGACGGCGCCGGCGCTACCCCGGGGCAGGCTGCTCGGCGCGATCGTGCTGTGGGGTGCGGCCTGGTTCGGGCTGTACAACGTGGCGCTGAACGCCGCGGAGCGCCACCTCGACGCCGGCACGGCCGCGCTGCTGGTGAACGTGGCGCCGGTGGTGGTGGCGGTGCTGGCCGGGCTGCTGCTCGGGGAGGGCTTCCCGGCGCGGCTGCTGGCCGGGATGGCGATCGCGTTCGCCGGCGTCGTGCTCATCGCGACCACGACCTCGGCCGGGGGAGCGGACGCCACCGGGGTGCTGCTCGGGCTGCTCGCGGCGCTGGTGTACGCCGGTGCCGCGGTGGCGCAGAAGCGGTTGCTGGCGAGGGCGGACGCGCTGACCGTCACCTGGGTGGGCGCGGTCGCCGGGGCGATCGCGTTGCTGCCGTTCCTGCCGTCACTGCTCTCCGAGCTGGCCACGGCGTCCGCCGGGGCGGCTGCCGGGGTCGTCTACCTGGGCGTCTTCCCCACCGCGGTCGCGTTCCTGACCTGGGGGTACGCGCTCTCCCGGACGACGGCGGGCCGGCTCGCGGCCGCCACCTACGCCATCCCGCCGATCGTCGTGCTGCTGTCCTGGACGCTGCTCGGCGAGTTGCCGGCGTTGCTCGCGCTGGCGGGCGGCGTGCTCTGCCTGACGGGAGTGGCCGTCGCGACCCGCCGACGTCCTGCTGTGGCCGCTCCGCAGCCCAGGGCGGCCGTGGCGGGGGGATGAGCGGTACGCGGGCGAGGGCGCTCAGCCCGGCTTCCCCGGTGACGTGCTGGCAGGCAGGACGCGGTCGAGCTGGCTGCGCGATGTGATGCCGAGCTTGGGGAACACCTTGCGCAGGTGGTACTGCACGGTGTGCGCGCTGATGAACAGGCGGGCGCCGATCTCCGGGTTCGACAGTCCGTCCCGGGCCAGCCGGGCGATCTGGGTCTCCTGGGCGGTGAGCTCCTCGTGCCTGACCGCTGAGCCGCGTCTCCGGGCGGTTCCGCCGATAGCCCGGAGTTCGTGCCTGGCTCGTTCGGCGAACCCGGCGACGCCCATCGACTCCAACATGTCGTAAGCCGTGCGCAGTTGCTCGCGGGCGTCGCCGCGACGGCGTTCCCGACGCAGCCATTCGCCGTAGAGGAGGTGCGCGCGGGCGAGATCGACGCGGAGCCGGGTCTTGCTGAAACGAGCGAGCGCCTCGCGGTACAGGCGCTCGGCCTCGTCGCCCTCCCTCAGCAGCGCATGCGACCGCGCCTCGGCCCCCAACGCCCATTCGGTGCCGCTGGCGCCGGTCAGCTCGGTGAGCCGGCGGTAGGCCCCCGCCGCCGTCTCGGTCATCCCGCTGCGCGCAGCGGCCTCGACCAGCTCGACCAGGGCCCAGCAGTGCGAGGCGGGATCCTCGTCGTGGGCGGTGGCCCGCTGCCCGGCGGCCACGGCCTCGTCGTAGTGACCCAGGCCGTTGCCGAGCAGGGCGTTCGCCGACTCGGCCAAGGTGATGCCGACTCCCTCCCCCCGCAACGTCACGTCCGCGAGGGTGGCGTCGATCAGGGTGTGCGCCCGTCGCCCGTCGCCGCGCAGCGCGGCCAGGAATATCTCGCCGTACGGCGCGAGGCCGCTGCCGGTCGCCTCCACCACCACCTGCAGCTCGTCGGTCAGCGACTCCGCCGCGCTGAGGTCCCCGGTGAAGAGCACGATGTGGGCGCGTGCGGTGAGGGCGAGAGGGAGCTCGCTGAGCGCGCCGGTCGTGCGCGCGAGCTGGAGGTACCGGGCGGAGAGCTGCTCCCAGCGGTCGTCGTCCCACAGTCGCAGCGCCGTGATGCACGCCAGCCACATCCAGCGCAGCTCTTCGTCGGCGGACATGTCTGCGCCGAATGCGGCCAGGCCCCGGCGCAGGACCGGGACTCCTGCGGCATACCCGGCGCGGAGGCCGGCTGCCGTGCCGTCGAGCAGGAGGTCGGCGCCGCGCGGGGCGTGCCGCGGCGGGGGCGCGGAGGCGGCGGCGCGGGCCACCTCGACGACATCCCCTCCGGGGCCGGCCAGGCCGGCGGCGAAGATCGCGGCGGACACCGCGTCCAGGTACGTCGCCCGGGAGAGGTCCGCGTCGATCGGCTCGAGGCGCCTGGCCGCGTTCACCAGCAGCGCGGGGGCGTCACCGCCCCGGCTGGTGTTGAACGCGAGCTGGGCCCGCGTCACGTCGACCGTGGCCTGCTGGAGGTCGCTGAGCGGCCCGGACTCGGCCATGTCCAGCAGCTCGTGCGCCACGTCGAACAATCCCGCCTGGATCGTGGCCTGCGCGGCGGACAGCGCCCGGCCGGCCCGTTGCTCCGGGTCGAACGTCAACGTCGCCGCCTGCTTCAGGAACGCGGCCGCGGCGGCCGGGCCGCCGCGTGCCCTGGCCCGCCCGGCGGAGCGTTCGAGCTCGGCGGCGACCTCGTCGTCGGGCCCCGGGGCGGCCTGCGCACGGTGCCAGGCCCGGCGGTCGGGGTCGAGCCGCTGGTCGGTGACGTCGGCCAGGGCCTGGTGGGCCTGCTGCCTGTTCCGGGTCGGGGCCGACCGGTAGACCGCCGAGCGGGCCAGCGGGTGGCGGAACCGCACGCGGATGCCGAACTCGGCCAGGCCGGCGTCGGCGGCAGCGGCCGTGGCGTCCGCGCCGATCCCGAGCAGCCCGCCGGCGCGGCACAGCAACGCCGGGTCGCCGGTCGGGTCGGCCGCCACCAACAGCAGCTGCCGGGACTCGTGGTGGAGCGGGTCGATGCGCCGCCGGAAGCTCTCCTCGATGCTGCCGGCGAGCGGCAGGGCACCGGGAAGCCCGAACCCGCCCGCCAGCTCCGCCACCGTCAGCCCCCGCGGTATCTCCAGCAGCGCCAGCGGGTTGCCACGGGTCTCGACGACGATCTGGTCCCGGACCCGCAGGTCGATCGGCCCGGTCAGCACCGAGTCCAGCAGCACCCGGGCGTCGGCCTCGGGCAGGCCGCGCACCGCCATCTCCGGCAGGCCGGCCAGGTTGCCGCTCGGGGCACGCGCCCCGAACACCAGCCCGACCGACTCCGCCCCGAGCCGCCGGGCGACGAACGTGAGGACCTGCGCCGAGGCGTGGTCGAGCCACTGCGCATCATCGACCAGGCACAGCAGCGGCCGCTCCTCGGCGACGTGGGACAACAGGCCGAGCACGGCCAGGCCGATCACGAACGGGTCCGGGGCCGGCCCGACGAGCATGCCGAACGCGGTCCGCAGCGCATCGCGTTGCGGCACCGGCAGCGAGTCCAGCCGATCCAGCATCGGCGCGCACAGCTGGTGCAGCCCGGCGAACGCCAGCTCCATCTCCGACTGGACCCCGGCGGCACGCGCCAGCCGACAGCCCGGAGCGTGCCCGGCCAGGTACTCCAGCAGCGCCGTCTTGCCGACGCCCGCATCGCCGTGCACGACCAGTGCCCGGCTCTCCCCCGGGTGCCGGACCGCCTCCACCAGCCGGTCGAGCACACCGCACTCGGTGCGGCGCCCGGTGAGCCCGGCCGCAGGCCGCCACACCGGCACGCCCTCGGGCACCCGCACAGGACGCACGCTATCCCCCCGAACTGCGTCGAACTACCCGCCACGGCTACCCGGCGGGGGATTCCGCGGCCGCAGCGCCGGAGCAGGCTTCACCTCCGGCCGGCACGCCCGAAGGGAGCCGAGATGACAACCGTCCACCATCGCCACGCCGTAGTGAGCGGCCACCGGCTCTTCTACCGGGAGGCGGGCCCGTCCGGAGCACCGGCCGTGGTGCTGTTGCACGGCTTCCCGGCCAGCTCCTTCATGTTCCGCCACCTGATCCCGCTGCTCGCTGACCGGTACCGCGTCATCGCGCCCGATCACCTGGGCTTCGGCCTCTCGGACGCACCGCCCGTCGATCGGTTCGAGTACACCTTCGACGCCTTGGCCGGCCTCACCGCGGAGCTGCTGACCGAGCTCGGTGCCGACCGGTACGCGCTCTACGTCCACGACTACGGGGCGCCGGTGGGCTGGCGGCTCGCCCTCGCCGACCAGCATGCGGTCACCGCGATCGTCACCCAGAACGGCAACGGTTACGAGGCCGGGTTCGCCCAGGACTTCTGGGCGCCGGTGCGGGAGTACTGGCACGAGCGGAACCCGACGACGGAGGCCGGCGTCCGGCAGGCGCTGACGCGCGAGGCGATCCGGTGGCAGTACCTGCACGGAGTGCCCGACGAGAGCCTGGTCAGCCCGGACACCTGGGAGCACGACCACGCCCAGGTGTCCCGGCCGGGCAACGATCTGGTGCAGCTGGCGCTGTTCGCCGACTACGCCGGCAACCTGCCGCTGTACCCGAAGTTGCACGCCTGGCTGCGGGACAGCGGCGTGCCGGTGCTGGCGGTGTGGGGCCGCAACGACGAGATCTTCCGCCCCGAGGGGGCCATGGCCTTCGCGCAGGACGCTCCCCGCGCCGAGATCCACCTCCTGGACGGGGGCCATTTCCTGCTGGAGAGCCATCTGGACCTCACCGCGAGCCTCATCCACGACTTCCTGGCCCGGACGCTGTGACAGCCGAGCCGTGACTTCGGAGAGAAGGAGACATGGGCCTTTCCTGGCAGCAAGGACCGCTGGCGCCCGGCTCGGTCGGACGCTTCCTCGTCCCGGGCCCACTGCCCGAGCGGATGCTGTTCGCCGAGCCGCTGCGCCGCCGGATGCGGGTCCGGTTCGGCACCGAGTGGATCGCCGACAGCGAGGACGTCGTGCTGCTGCACGAGCCGGGCCGCTACCCGGTGGCCTACTTCCCGCTCCACGACGTCGCCTACGGTGTCCTGCGGCCCACCGAGCACACGACCCGGCACCGTGACCTCGGGCCGACGACCTGGTACACCGTTCGCGCTGGTACGGGCGACCGGCAGCGCGCCGCGTACCAGCACGTCGAGCTGCCCGCCCATGCCGGCGAACTGCGGGACCGCGTCGCGTTCGCCTGGCGCGCGATGGACGCCTTCTACGAGGAGGAGGAGCGGATCGTCGGCCACGCGGCCGACAGCTACCACCGCATCGACATCCGGCAGACCGGCCGCCACCTCACCGTGCACCACGAGGGCCGGGTCATCGCGGACACGAGCCGGCCGCTGGCGCTGTACGAGTCCGGGTTCGCGCCGCGCTGGTACGTCCCGCGGGACGACACCGACGAGGCCGCCCTGACCCCGGTCGAGGGCCGGACGTTCTGCCCGTACAAGGGCCTGTGCAGCTACTACGACGTCGGCGGTGCGCGCCGCGCGGCGTGGTCGTACGAGGACGCCTGGACCGAGGTCCGTCGCGTCAGCGGGCTGGTGTCGTTCGAGCCGGACAAGGTCGAGGTGCACCTCGACGGTTCGCGGCTCCGGCCGGAGCCCGGCCAGTCCGTGGTCGCGCACGGCGTCGACCGCGATCTCACCCTCGACGAGGTCGCTCCCGGAAGGCCGCGATGACCGCCGCGCCGTCGGTCCTCTCCGTCAACGTCGGTATGCCGAAGGACGTGTCCTGGCAGGGCCGGACGGTCCACACCGGCGTCTGGAAGTACCCGGTGCGCGGTCCGGCGATGGTGCGGCGGCTGAACATCGACGGTGACGGGCAGGGCGACACCGCCGGGCACGGCGGCGAGCAGCGGGCGGTGCTGGTCTACCAGATCCAGTCCTACGCGCACTGGCAGCGGCACTTCGGCCGCGACGACTTCGAGTACGGGCAGTTCGGGGAGAACCTCACCGTCGACGGCCTGCCCGACGACGAGGTCTGCATCGGGGACCGGTACCGCATCGGCGAGGCGGAGTTCGAGGTCACGCAGCCACGGGTCACCTGCTACCGGGTCGGCCTGCGCCTCGGCGAGCCAGATCTCCCCGCGCTGCTGGTCGGCCACCACCGGCCCGGCTTCTACATGCGCGTCATCACCGAGGGGCACGTCCAGGCCGGCGACCGGATCCTGAAGACGCGCACCGGCCCCGGCGCGCTGAGCGTCGCGGACACCGACGCGTTGCTCTACCTCCCCGGGCGGGATCCGGCGACACTGCGCCGCGCACTGCAGATCCCTGCCCTGAGCCCCGGCTGGCGGGACTCCTTCCGGGAACTGCTCACCGCTGCCGGCACCGCCGAGCCGGTCTGGGCCGGGTTCCGGCCGTTGCGCGTGGCCGACGTGGTCCCCGAGACCTCGACGGTCTCCTCCATCCACCTGGCTGCCGTGGACGGGAGCCCGCTCCCACCCGCGCGGGCGGGCCAGTACCTGACGCTGCGGATCCCGGACGTCGGCCGACCCACCCCGGTGCGCAGCTACTCGCTGTCCTCGCCGCCCGGTGCCGGCACCTACCGGATCAGCGTCAAGCACGAACCGCGCGGCGTCGTCAGCGGCTACCTGACGACGAGGCTGCGTCCCGGGACGCTCCTCGACGTGGCCGGGCCGCGGGGCGACTTCGTCCTCGGCCCCGGCTCCGGCCCGGTCGTCCTCGTCTCGGCCGGTATCGGGGTCACGCCGGTGCTGGCGATGCTGCACGAGCTCGCCGCCCGGCACAGCACGCGGGAGATCTGGTGGATCCACGGCGCCCGCGGGCCCCTGGAGCACCCGCTGGCGGGTGAGGCGCACACCCTGCTCGCGTCCCTGCCGCACGCGTACGAGCACGTGTTCTACAGCGCCACCTCCGGCCGCATCACGAAGGACACGCTGGTCGGGCTGGACCTCCCGGCCGGCGCGACCGCATACGTCTGCGGCCCGGCCGCCTTCATGGACGACGTGCAGCGCGCACTCACGGCGATCGGGCTGGACCCGAGCAACATCCACACCGAGCTGTTCGCGGCGCTGCCGTCGATCAACCCCGGCCTGGCGGGGCAGACCCACCGGCCGCCCCACCCACCGCCCGGCCCTCCCGGGACCGGGCCACTGGTGACCTTCGCACGCAGTGGCGTCTCGGCACCCTCTCCCGCCGCCGGGTGGAGCCTGCTCGAGCTCGCCGAGGCCTGCGACGTTCCCACCCGCTGGAGCTGCCGGACGGGTGTCTGCCAGACCTGCATCACCCCGCTGCTGTCCGGCGACCTCTCGTACTCGCCGGACCCGCTGGATCCCCCGCCCGCAGGCCAGGTGCTCATCTGCTGCGCCCGGCCCGCCACCGACGTCGTCCTGGACATGTAGGACCGAGGAGCAGAGAGATGGACTACAGGCTCGAGGTCGTCACCCTCGCGGTCACCGACGTCGACAAGGCCGCGGCGTTCTACACGCAGAAGGTCGGCTTCGTCCTCGACGTCGACTACCACCCCACCGACGAGTTCCGCGTCGTGCAGCTGACACCGCCCGGCTCGGGCTGCTCCGTGCAGATCGGTATCGGCCTCACCGATGCGCAGCCCGGCTCGGCACGCACCACCTACCTGGCCGTCGCCGACGTCGAGGCCGCCCGGGCGGAGCTCGTCGGACGCGGCGTCGAGGTCAGCGGCATCCGGCACAAGGCACCGACCGACGACTGGAAGGGGGACTGGCTGCCGGGAATCGACCCGCAGCGCCGCGCCTACGCCAGCGTCGCCGACTTCGCCGACCCCGACGGCAACACCTGGGTCGTCCAGGAGATCGGCCACGCCGGGGCACCGGGACGATGACCCGCTGGTTGCGGGCGATCGGGGGCAGGACGGATGCCGAGCCCGCCGAAGTGCACCGCGAGACGATACGCGTGGCCGGGTTGAGCGATGCCGTCTTCGCCATCACCGTCACCCTGCTCGTGCTGGAGATCAGGCCGCCGGGTGGCGACGTGGACCTGCTGCACGGGCTCGTCGCGCTCTGGCCGTCCTATCTCGCCTACGCCGTCTCGTTCCTGTTCATCGGGCAGGTGTGGGCCAACCACCACGTCATGTTCGACCACATCCGGGCCGCCGACCGGGTCGTCCTGCTGCTCAACACGCTGTTGCTGATGGTCGTGGCGTTCCTGCCGTTCGCCACGTCGGTCCTCGCCGAGGCGCTGCGCAGCGGCCACGAGCAGCGGACGGCCGTCGTCTTCTACGGCATCGCGTTCGTCGTGACGGCACTGATGTTCAACGCGACCTGGCGGTACGCGCACCGGCACCGGCTGGTCGGCGACACCCTCGGACCGGCGGGTGCGAAGTCCATCGGCAGGCGCTTCCAGCTCGCGCTGGCCTGGCTGGTGGTCGGCACCGTGCTCGGCGCGCTGCTCCCGGCCCTGGGCGTGGCCCTGATCGTGACCTTCAACGTCTTCTACTGGTTCCCGATCCGGGGCGAGGGCCCGCGCCCGCGGCCCTGAGCCGGTGGGCGGAGGTTCAGACCGCCGTCGCTGCCGCCTTGCCGACCGCGGCCAGCTCGTCCCGGTGCACCACACCGTCCTTCACGACCAGCACGACCCGGGCGGTCGCGGTGATGTCGGCGACCGGGTCCCCGTCCACCAGGACGAGGTCGGCGAGCTTGCCGACCTCGAGGGTCCCCAGCTCGTGCGCGAGCCCGAGGTTCTCCGCCGCGGCGCTGGTCGCGGCCACCAGGGTCTGCATGGGGGACAGGCCGTGCTCGACCATCAGGGCGAGCTCCCGGGCGAAGTCGCCGTGGGCGTTGAACGGGGTGCCGGCGTCGGTGCCTGCGGCGATCCGCATGCCCGACGACACGGCCGCGACGAAGCTCTCCCGCTGCCGCTGGGCCTCCCGTTCGGCCTTCTCCACGGCCCATGCGGGGATGCCACGGGCCGCGTTGCGGATGATCCCGTCGACGGCGAGCATCGTCGGGACGAGGAACGTGCCCTGGTCGACGGCGATCTCGAGCAGCTCGTCGTCGAGGTAGAAGCCGTGCTCGATCGAGTCGATGCCGGCGAGGAGCGCGTTGTGGATCCCGGCCCGGCCGATGGCGTGCGTGGTGACCCGGCGGCCCGCGTTGTGCGCCTCCTGCGCCACCACGGCGAGCTCCTCGGGCAGCAGGGCGGTCTGCATCGGCGAGACACCGGGGGTGAGCACCCCACCGGTGGCCATCACCTTGAGCACCTCGGCCCCGCACTTGATCTCCGTGCGGGCCGCCTTGCGCACCTCGTCGGGGCCGTCGGCCTCCCGGCCGATGTGGTGGCCGTGGCCGCCGGTCATCGTGATGAGCCGGCCGGCCGCCTGCACCCGTGGCCCGGGGACCAGCCCGCGGTCGATCTCCCGCGCCAGGTCGATCGCGATGTTGTCCGGGGCTCCGCAGTCGCGGACCGTGGTGACCCCCGCCTGCAGGTTGGCCCATGCCGACCGCGCGGCCCGCAGCGTGGCCGTCGGGACCGTGTCCGCCGCGATCTGGCCGATCAGGTCCGGCGCGCCGTCGGCGGTCAGGTGCACGTGGCAGTTGACGAGACCGGGCAGGACCGTGCGGCCACCGCCCTCCAGCACGGCGTGCGGCGCCGTGGCCGGCGCCTGCTCGGCGGGGCCCATCCACGCGATGCGGCGACCCTCGACCGCCAGGGCCTGGCCGGGGAGCGGCGGCGCGCCGGTGCCGTCGACGACAGTGACGTCACGGAGCAGGAAACCCGGTGTGTTCATGCGGCGATCCTCATGCAGCGATCCTCACGCAGCGATCCTCACCCGGCGGGCCGCTCGGTCGTGGACATCCGCGGGTCGAGCGCGTCCCGCAGCCCGTCGCCGAGCAGGTTGAAGGCCAGGATGGCCAGGAAGATCGCGATGCCCGGGAACGCCGTGAGGTGCGGGGCGCTGAAGATGAACTGCCGCCCCTCGCCGAGCATCGTGCCCCACTCCGCCGTCGGCGACTGGACGCCGAGACCGAGGAAGCCGAGCCCGGCCGCGAGCAGGATGCTCACCCCGATGCTCAACGTCGCGTGCACGAGCACCGGCGTGAGCGCGTTGCGGAACACGTGCCGGACGATGATCCGCAGGTCGCCTGCCCCCAGCGCCCGTGCCGCCTCGACGAAGGGCTCCTCCCGCAGGCTGAGCACCGACGAGCGGACGAGCCGCACGATCACCGGGATCACGCTGATGCCCACCGCGATGATCACGTTCTGCAGGCTCACCCCCAGCACGGCGACGAGCGTGAGCGCCAGCAGGATGCTCGTGAAGGCGAAGAGCATGTCGGCGAACCGGGAGACGGCCATGTCGGCCCAGCCGCCGTAGTACCCGGCGACGACGCCGAGCGGCACGCCCACGACCAGGCCGATGGCGACGGCCAGCACGCCGATCAGCAGCGAGATCCGCGTGCCGTACATGAGCCGGGTGGCGATGTCGCGGCCCAGCTGGTCGGTACCCAGCCAGTGCGAGCCCGACGGGCCCTGGATCGCGACCGACAGGTCCTGGGCGTTCGGGTCGTACGGCGAGATGAGCGGTGCGGCGAAGGCCAGCACCAGGAACGTCACGATGATCCCCAGCCCGACGAGTGCGGGGGGATGGTGGCGGAAGCGTTGCCAGGCTCGCATGTCAGTACCGGATTCTGGGGTCGACCACGACGTAGAGGACGTCGACGAACACGTTCAGCAGGACGAACAGCAGGGCGTACACCAGCACGAGGCCCTGGACGACGGCGAAGTCCCGCGCCGCGATCGAGTCCACCAGCAGCCGCCCGATCCCCGGCCAGCCGAACACCGTCTCGGTCAGCACCGCCCCGCCCAGCAGCGCCCCGAACTGCAGGCTGATGACCGTCAGGATCGGGATGAACGCGTTGCGCAGCCCGTGCTTGACGATCACGGTCGCCGGGGGCGCCCCCTTGGCCTGCGCCGTCCGGATGTAGTCCTGCCCGAGCACCTCGAGCATGCTGGCGCGGGTCATCCGGGAGACGAGCGCGGTGGAGAACGCACCGAGGGTCGCCGCCGGCAGCACGATCGAGAGCGGCCCCTCGCTCCCGGCGGCAGGCAGCCACCCCAGCGTCACGGCGAACAGCAGGATCAGCAGCAGGCCCAGCCAGTAGACCGGCATGGACACGCCCATCATCGCCACGCCGGAGATCACGTGGTCGAACACGGAGTTGCGGCGCACCGCGGCGACGACGCCGGCCGACACCCCGACCACCGACCCGATGACGGTGGCCACCACGGCGAGCGTGAGCGTGGCCGGCATCCGGGCGACGATCTCGAGCGCCACCGGCCGCGATGTGCGGGCCGAGATGCCCAGGTCGCCCTGCAGCACCCCGGAGATGAACGACCCGTACTGCACGGGCAGCGGTTGGTCCAGCCCGAGCTGGGCCCGGATCCGGTCGACCTGCTCCGCGCTCGCGTCCAGCCCGGCCAGCACCCGCGCCGGGTCACCGGGCAGCACCCGCAGCATCAGGAAGATCAGCACCGACACCCCGAACAGGGTGATCAGCGACAGCAGCAGCGTGCGCACGATGTGCGCGGCGGTGCCTTTCATGCCCGGCTACCCCACGTCACTGGCTCGCCGGCCGGGCGTGGAGGGCGTCGAACTTCTCCGTGGGCGTGGTGGCGATGCCCGTGACGTCCTTGGAGTGGACGACCGGGAAGGACTGCGTCCACAGGAAGATCCAGGGCGCGTCCTCCCAGATGGTCTTCGAGGCGTCGCAGTACTCCTGCTGGCGGGCACCGCTGTCGATCTCGACGTCGGCCTTGGCGAGCAGGTCCTCGACCTTCGGGTTGGTGTAGAACGCCGTGCCCAGCCCGGTGGGCGGGTGGGTGGCCGAGCGGAACATCTGCATCTGCTGGTCGGCGTCCAGGATCCCCGGGGCCCAGCCGAGCAGGTGCATGTCCACCGTGTTGTCCGAGTGCGGTGCGTTCACGCGGCCGAGGAACGCGCCCCAGTCGCTCGTCGAGACGTTGACGTTCAGGCCGACCTCGCGCAGGTAGCCCGCGATGGCCTCGGCCGCCTGCTGGTCCTGCACGTAGCGGCCGCTGGGGGTGAGCAGCTCCAGCGCGGCGCCCTGGGCGCCCGCGGCGGTGAGCAACTGCCGGGCCCGGTCCGGGTCGTAGGCGTAGGTGCCGGTGCGGCAGTAGCCGAACAGCGCGGACGACATCGGGGCGTCCATCACCTTGGCCGCCCCGAACAGCACCTTGTCGACGATGGCCTGCTTGTCGACGGCGTAGTTGAGCGCCTGCCGGACCTGCGGGTTCGACAGCAGCGGGTCCTGGTTGTCCAGCGCGATGAAGATCGAGCGGTCGCTGTCGCCGAGGATGACGTTCACGTCGGGGTTGTTGCGCAGTGCCGCCAGGTCCGACACCGGCGGCAGGATGATCATGTCGACCTGACCGGCGAGCAGCAGGCTCTCCCGCGTGGCCGCCTCGGGGACGATCCGGAACTCGACGGTGTCGTAGTACGGCTTCTCACCCCAGTACCCCGGGAACTTCGTCACCGTGAGGCTCTGGCCCGCCGTGAAGCTCGTGAACGTGTACGGCCCCGTGCCGACCGGGTGCTGGTAGTTGTCGTAGGTGTTGCCCTCGGCCTGCACCGAGGCCGGCGAGATCATCCCCGCCGTCGTGATCGTCAGGGCGTTCAGGAAGATCGGCGCCGGCTTGCTGAGCGTGATCTCGACGGAGTGCTCCCCGGTGGCGGTGGCCGACTGCATCGTCTTGAACGGGGCGCCGAGCGGGACCCGCAGCTTCGGGTCGGCGATGCGCTTCAGGTTGAACACCACGGCGTCCGCGTTGAACGGCGTGCCGTCGTGGAACGTCACGCCCTGGCGGAGCGTCAGGTCCACCGTGAGCCCGTCCGGTGAGGTCTCGACCTTCTCGGCGAGGTTCCCGACGATCTTGCCGTCCTGCACCTTCACCAGCGTCTCGACCATGTAGTCGACCACGTTCTGCACGGTGGTCGTGGTCTGGCCCGCGGAGTCCAGGGTGTCCAGGTCGATGCCGATGGCCACGGAGAAGTTCGAAGCGGCGCCGTTGCCGGAGCCCGCTGCCGGGTCCTGCTCGAAGCTGCACGCGCCGAGGAGGAGCCCGGCCGCGACGAGCGCGGCGAAAGACCTCATCCGAGCGGTACGTCGTCGTGCCGTTGGCCTGTTCATGGGCTCCTGCCGTTTCGGTTACGTGATCACGGGGCGGACGTCGGCGAAGTGGCACGCGCTGGGATGGCCGTGGCCGAAGCGGTCGGTGAGCTCCGGCTCCTCCTCGGCGCAGATCGGCTGCGCCTTGGGGCAGCGGGTGCGGAAGTTGCAGCCGGACGGCGGGTCGGCCGGGCTCGGCACGTCGCCGGTGAGGATGATCCGCTCCCGGGTCCGCCGCGCCCGCGGGTCGGGGATGGGCACGGCCGACAGCAGCGCCTGTGTGTAGGGGTGGGCCGGGCGCTCGTAGATGTCCGACCGGGTCCCGATCTCGACGATCTTGCCGAGGTACATCACCGCCACCCGGTCCGAGATGTGGCGGATCACCGACAGGTCGTGGGCGATGAAGACGAACGACAGCGCGTGCTCCCGCTCCTGGCCCGACGGCGCCTGCACCTGCCGGAGCAGGTTCACCACCTGGGCCTGGATCGACACGTCCAGGGCCGACACGGGCTCGTCGAGCACCAGCACCTGCGGGTCGAGGGCGAGGGCGCGCGCGATCCCGATGCGCTGCCGCTGGCCGCCGGAGAACTCGTGCGGGTAGCGATCGGCGTGCTCGGGGGTCAGCCCGACGGACTCCAGCAGCGCGTCCACCCGCCCCCGCAGGTCGGCGCCGGAGGCCAGGCCGTGGATCTGGTACGGCTCGCCGACGATGGCCCGCACCGTCATCCGCGGGTTCAGCGACCGGTAGGGGTCCTGGAAGACGAACTGCACCTCCCGGCGGACGTCCTTCATCCGGGCCCGTCCGTAGTCGGTGATGTCGGCGCCGCGGAAGAAGATCCGGCCGGACGTGGGCTCCTGGAGCTTGACGACGGTGCGGCCCGTGGTGGTCTTGCCGCAGCCGGACTCCCCGACGAGGCCGAGGGTCTCGCCTGCGTGGAGGGTGAAGCTCACGCCGTCCACCGCGTAGACCGTGCCGATCTGGCGGCGGGTCACCCCGCCGCGGATCGGGAAGTGCGTCCTGAGGTCCTCGACCCGCAGGACCTCGGTGCCGTCGGCGGAGGTGCCGTCGGCGGAGGTGTCGTCCGGGGTGCTCATGACCCGGCCGTCCCCAGCTCGCCGGAGACGACCGCCATCTCCGCGGGCACCTCCTCCGCGAAGTGGCACGCGGAGAGCGCCCCGGGGCCGACGTCGCGGAGCGGCGGTACCTCGGTGCGGCAGATCTCGCGGCCCTTCGACACCCGGCAGCGCGGGTGGAAGGAGCACCCGGTCGGCAGGTCGATCAGGTCCGGTGGCGATCCCGGGATCGGTTCGAGCTGCTCGACGTCGATGTCCAGGCGGGGCAGGCTGCTCAACAGCCCGAGGGTGTACGGGTGCCGGCAGGCCGAGAAGATCGAGAAGACGTCCGCGACCTCGACCACCTTGCCCCCGTACATGACCACCACGCGGTCGGCGTTCTCGGCGATCAGCGCGAGGTCGTGGGTGATGAGGACGGTCGCGGCATCGGTCTTCTCCTGCGCCGTGCGGAGCACGTCGAGCACCTGCGCCTGGATGGTCACGTCGAGCGCGGTGGTCGGCTCGTCGGCGATGAGCACCGTGGGGTTGTTGGCGATCGCCATCGCGATCATCGCGCGCTGGCGCATCCCGCCCGAGTGCTCGTGCGGGTACTGGTCGTACCGGACCTCGGGGTTGGGCACGCCGACCGACGTGAGCAGCTCGATCGTCCGGTGGCGCGCGTCGTCGCGGCGCAGCTCCCGGTCGTGCAGCCGGAGCGCCTCGGCGATCTGGTCCCCGACCGTCAACACGGGGTTCAGGCTCGTCATCGGGTCCTGGAAGATCATCCCGATCTCCCGGCCGCGCAGCCGCCGCAGCGACTTCTCCGGCAGCGTCAGCAGGTCCCGCCCGCCGAAGAGGATCTCGCCACCGACGACCCGCCCCGGAGGGCAGGGGACCAGGCCGAGGATCGACATCGCGGTCACGGTCTTGCCGGAGCCCGACTCGCCCACGACGCCCAGCGTCTCGCCGGGGTACAGGTCCCAGCTGACGTCGGTGACGGCCTTGACCACCCCGCCCGGCGTGACGAACTCCGTCGTCAGTCCACGGACGGACAGAACGGGATCGGGCACGAGCGGGCCTCCTCGACGGACCGGTGCGGTGAAGGTAGGACAGATCCCCGCCGGCCGGGATGACATCTGCATAACGGGAGCAGGAGCGACGACGGCGGCGGTGCCCACTGGGGCGAGCACCAATCGCCCGAAGCGGGCGAACCGGAACTAGTACCTATCCGGGTGTTCTCGGTCACGCGGGATGGAAATTCCCGCCCGGAACCGCCAGGGTGTAGAGGCGCCGTAGGGGAGTATCCCGGCAACGGTGGCGTCGTCAGCACGGAGATGGCTCCGCGGGCCGGGAACGGTCGCGCGGGTCCTGACCCCGGCGCCATCGCTTCGCGGTCCCGACACCGGGGACCCGCGGAGGGGAGAGACCTCGGAGCAGCCTTTCTGCTGCCCGAGACCCCTGGAGGCCCCGCACGTGAACGTGCCCGCATGGCTCTGGTTCGCCACCATCGGTGGCCTGGCCGCCGTCATCCTCGCCGACCTGCTCCTGGCGGTCCGCAAGCCGCACGAGGTGACGATCAGGGAGGCCACCCGCTGGGTGATCTTCTACATCGCGCTCGCCGTGCTGTTCGGGCTGGGCGTCTGGTACTTCGCCGGCGGCACGTACGCCGGTGAGTTCTTCGCCGGCTACATCACCGAGTACTCGCTCTCGGTCGACAACTTGTTCGTGTTCGTGGTGATCATGTCGTCGTTCGCGGTGCCGCCGATCCACCAGCAGCGCGTGCTGCTGGTCGGCATCGTGATCGCACTGGTGTTGCGCGGCGTCTTCATCGCCGTCGGCGCCGCCGCGATCAACGCCCTGAGCTGGGTGTTCTACCTCTTCGCCGCGTTCTTGATCTACACGGCCGTCAGCATGGCCCGGCAGGGCATGGGCGGCGCCGACGAGGAGTGGAGAGAACCGCGGGTCGTCGGGCTGGTCCGGCGCATGCTCCCCGTCACCGAGGAGTACCACGGCGCCAGGACCACGGTCGTGCACGACGGCAAACGCTGGGTCACCCCGATGCTCATCGTGATGATCGCGATCGGGATGACCGACCTGCTGTTCGCCCTCGACTCCATCCCGGCGATCTTCGGCCTGACCCAGGAGGCGTACCTCGTGTTCAGCGCGAACGCGTTCGCGCTGATGGGCCTGCGCCAGCTCTACTTCCTGCTCGGCGGCCTGCTCAAGAAGCTCGTCTACCTCTCGTACGGGCTCGCCGTGATCCTGGCCTTCATCGGTGTGAAGCTCGTGCTCCACGCCCTGCACGAGAACGAGCTGCCGTTCATCAACGGCGGCGAGCACGTCCCCGTGCCGGAGATCGGGATCGGACTCTCGCTCTCCGTGATCGTCGGCGTACTGGCGATCACCACGATCGCCAGTCTGGTGGCCGTCAAGCGCAACCCGGCCCTGGCCGAGTGAGGGCCGGGCCGGGTCGGCTCGGGTGACCGGTCAGCTCTGGCCGGAGGTGGCCGCCCGCCGGGGGAGCACCCAGCCCGGCCGGACGAAGTGGCAGGTGTAGCCGTACGGGTACTTCTGGAGGTAGTCCTGGTGCTCCTCCTCCGCCTCCCAGAAGTCCCCGGCGGGCTCCACCTCCGTCACGACCTTCCCGGGCCACAGGCCGGACGCGTCGACGTCGGCGATCGTGTCGCGGGCGACGCGCTCCTGCTCGGCGCTGGTGTAGTAGATCGCCGACCGGTAGCTGCGCCCGACGTCGTTGCCCTGGCGGTCCTTCGTGGTCGGGTCGTGGATCTGGAAGAAGAACTCCAGCAGCTCGCGGTAGGTGATGACGTCGGGGTCGAAGACGATCTCCACGGCCTCGGCGTGGTCACCGTGGTTGCGGTAGGTCGCGTTCGGCGTGTCGCCACCGGAGTAGCCGACGCGGGTCGTGATGACGCCCGGTCGGTCGCGCAGGAGTTCCTGCGCTCCCCAGAAGCAGCCGCCCGCCAGGATCGCGCGCTCGGTCGCCATCGTGATCGCCTCCTCGACGCAGGTGTTCGCGGGTGTCGCTCCCGCACAACCAGGGCGGCGGGGCGCCTGTTCCTCAGCCCCACACGCCCGTCGCGGCGGTGTTGCGAGCGTAGTCCGCGAAGTCCCGCGCGGGTCGCCCCAGCACCCGCTGGACGCCGTCGCACACGTGGGCGTTGCGGCCGTCCAGCACGGAGGTGAACAGGTAGGTCAGCAGGCCGACGACGTCGCCGGGGACGCCCTCGGAGGTGAGGGACGCGGAGAAGTCCTCGACGGGGACCCGGGTGTATCCGATGGTGCGGCCGGTGGCGGCGGCGATGGCGGCGACGGCGTCGGCGAAGGTCAGCAGGCGGGGGCCGGTCAGCTCGTAGACCTGCCCGATGTGACCGTCCTGGGTGAGCACCGCCGCGGCGGCGTCGGCGATGTCGTCGGCGTCCAGGAACGGCTCCTCCACCTCGCCTGCGGGCAGGTACACGTGGCCGGCGAGTACGGAGTCGAGCAGGTAGTCCTCGCTGAAGTTCTGGTTGAACCAGCTGCAGCGCAGGACCGTCCAGTCCGCGCCCGACGCGGCCAGCGCCCGTTCGCCCGCCCGGGCCTCCTCCTCGCCGCGGCCCGACAGCAGCACGAGCCGGCGGGCGCCGGCCTTCATCGCGGTCTCGGCGAGCGCGCCGATCGCCGCGGGCGCTCCGGGCGCGGCCAGGTCGGGGTAGTACGAGATGTAGGCGGCGTCGACGCCCTCGAAGGCGGGCCCCCAGGTCGCCGGGTCCTCCCAGTCGAACGGGACGCCGCCGGACCGGGACCCGATCCGCACCGGCCGCTCCTGCGCGGTCAACCGCTGGACGAGGCGCCGGCCGGTCTTGCCGGTGCCACCGATGACGAGGGTGAGCGGGTTCATGGCATGTGCTCCTCGCGAGTCGTGCGGGGTGGACGACACGACGATCGGCCGGAACGGGATTGGCAACAACGAGCACGTGTGCAACGGTTGTTAACCCACAGGTTCACGGTTCGGGGTTCGCGTGGAGCGGCGTGACATCGAGATCTTCCTGACGCTGGCCGAGGAGCTGCACTTCGGCCGCACCGCCGAACGCCTCCACGTCTCCACCGCCCGCGTCAGCCAGACGATCAGGAAGCTGGAGCGGCGCATCGGCGCAGCCCTGTTCGAGCGGACCAGCCGGCGGGTCGGCCTCACCCCGATCGGACGCCGCCTGGACGAGGATCTGCGGCCCGCCCACGAGCGGATCGTCGAGGGCATCGACCGGGCGATCGCCGCGGGCCGCGGCATCGACGGCGAGCTGCGGGTCGGCTTCATCGGCACCGCGGTCGGCCAGTTCCTGCACCGGGTGGCCGCCGCCTTCCACGGCCTGCACCCCGCCTGCCACGTGCGGGTCCTGGAAGCGCGCTACAGCGACTTCCTCGACCTGCTGCGCGCCGACGAGGCCGACCTCGTCCTCGTCCCGGTCACGGTCGCCGAGCCCGACCTCACGACGAGCGCGGTCCTGTTCCAGGAACCGACGGTGCTCGCGGTCTCGGCCCGCCACCCCTTCGCCCGGCGCGAGTCCGTGGCACTGGACGACCTGGCCCGCGACAAGGTGCTGCGGCCGCGCTCGTTCCCCGACTACATCGACGAGGGCCTGGTGCCCCGCCGCACCCCGGCCGGCAGGCCGATCGAGCGCGGCCCGGAGTTCGGCACCGTCCAGGAGATGCTGTCCCTCATCGGCGCGGGCCAGGGGATGTTCCCGGTGCCCGCGCACGCCGCCCGGTTCGACACCAGGCCGGACATCGCCTACGTCCCCATCCGGGACGGGCTGCCCAGGGAGCGCAGGTTCGTCTGGCGGACCGCGGCCGAGACCCACCGGATCCGGGTCTTCACCCAGGTCGCCCGCGATGTGGTCGCACGGTCGGAGAACCCGCTGCAGGGGTGAGCGGCCGGGGTCCGGACCGGCCTCCCAACCGGATCAGGGCTCAGCCCTGGTCCCGTGCGGTGGCGGTCACCGGATCCGGTGCAGAGCGGCGCGGGCGGCCCGGGACAGGGCGGCCAGGTCGTCGGCCGGGGTGTGCGCCCTCCGGTAGCCCCCGGCCGGGGCGGACGGGAGCCCGGAAGCGGCGGGACCGCGCGGGGCGAACGGGTTGCGGTCCTCGCCGTCGCGGCTGTCGGCGCCGTAGCGCAGCGCGACCACCGCGGCGAGGGCCACGGTCAGCCAGATCCAGTGCATGCATCCACCCGGGCTCGCTCGGTGCTGGTACCCCCACACCGAGCATGCTCCGGGTCGATTGAGCGAAGCAATTCATTGTTCGGATCACAGCGATCGCGCTCTACGATCGTCGGCGTGGAGATCCGGCAGCTCAGGGCGGTGGAGGCGGTGGTGCGGCACCGCCACTTCACCCGCGCCGCGGAGGAGCTCCACGTCGCCCAGTCGGCGCTCTCGCACCAGATCCGGCAGCTCGAACGCGAGCTGGGGATCTCGCTGTTCGAGCGCAGCAGCCGCCGGGTCGCCCCGACCGACGCCGGCCTGGCCGTCGCCGCACGGGCGCGCCGGGTGTTCGCGGAGCTGGACGCGGCGCGCCAGGAGGTCGACGAGTTCCGCGGCGTCCTGCGCGGCCACATCCGGATCGGTGCGCTCGTGCCCGCGGGGGGCGTGGACGTCCTCGGGCTCCTCGCCCGCTTCGGCCGCGCGCACCCGGGCGTCGAGATCGCCCTCCGCGAGGGCATCGCCGCGGAGATGTTCCGCCGCATCGCCGACGACGAGCTCGACGCCGCCTTCTGCCTGCTGGCCGGCGAGGTCCCCGCCGGGTGCACCGTCGACCCCCTGGGGCACGACGAGGTGGTCGCGGCGTTCGCGCCCGACCGGGCGCCGGCGGCGCCCCGCGTCACCGTGGCCGACCTCGGCCGGGAGCCGATCGTCTCGACCCATCGCGGCTCGGCCATCACCACCGTCCTCGCCGGGCTGTTCGCCGAGGCCGGCCGGCCGCTGCGCCTCGCGCTGGAGAGCGGCGACCCGTTCCTCCTGCGGTCGCTCGCGGCCCGGGGATTCGCCACGGCGATCCTGCCCAGGTCGCTCACCGCCGTGCCCGGCCCCGAGCTCGCGGTGCGCGGCCTGGATCCCGCCGTCCGGGTCCCCGTGGCGCTCGTCTCGCGCCGCGACCGCGCCGCCCCGCCCGCGGCTCGGGCGTTCATCGAGTTCGTCCGGCGGGAGGCGGCGTCCGGCGGATAGCCGAACCGAGGAGTGTGGGCTGGTTCTGTACATGCAGCCTGTACGTACAGACTGCCTGTATGTATGCTCGCCGATGTGACGACATTCGTTCTGGTGCACGGGGCCTGGCACGGCGGATGGTGCTGGCGCGACGTGGTCGCGCCGCTGCGCTCGGCGGGTCACGACGTGGTGGTTCCGACCCTCCTCGGGCTGGGGGAGCGGGCAGGCGAGTTCCGGCCCGACATCGGGCTGCGCGACCACGTGGACGACGTGGTCGGCGCGCTGGAGGGGGCGGACCTGCGGGACGTCGTACTGGTGGGGCACAGCTACGCGGGTCTCGTGGTGCGGGAGGCCGCCGACCGGGTGCCGGAGCGGGTCGCCCAGCTCGTCCTGGTCGACGCGTGGGCGGGGCCGGACGGTGCGTCGATCGACTCGCTCGCGCCGGAGTACTTCCGCAGCTGGGTCGACTCGGTCAGCGACGGCGGGGCGACCCCCGTCCCGGCCGCCCGGACCGCGGGGGTGACCGATCCGCAACAGGTCGCGTGGGTCGAGGCGCTGATGACGCCGCAGCCGCGCCGGACGTTCTCCGACCCGACCCGGCTCACCGGTGCCGTGGACGCCGTCCCGTGCCGGGCGGTGATCTGCACCCCGCCCGGGCGGATCCCGTTCGGCGCGTGGGCGCGCGGGTTCGGCTGGCCGACCGTGGAGCTGGAGTCGGGGCACGACGCGATGATCACCGCGCCCGGCGCGCTGGCCGGCATCCTCCTGGAGGACGCGTGACGAACCGCAAGGTCGCGCAGGGGGAGCACAGCCGCGACGCGCTGACCGCCGCCGCCATCACGCTCTTCGCCGAGAAGGGGTTCGCGGAGACGTCGACCACGGAGATCGTGGAGCGGGCCGGTCTCACCCGCGGTGCCCTCTACCACCACTTCGCCGACAAGGACCAGCTCTTCGAGGCCGCGCTCGAGGCCGTGGAGGGCGACATCTTCGACCGCGTCCAGGCCGCGGCCGCCCCGCTGGGCGACGACCTCCGGCGCCGGCTCGGCACGGGCGTCGGCGTCTTCCTCGACGCCTGCCTCGAGCCCGCCGTGCAGCGGATCCTCCTGCAGGAGGCCCCCTCCGTGCTGGGCTGGGAGCGGTGGCAGCGGCTCGACCGGCCGCGCTGCGCGCGCCGGCTGCTCGCGGTGAACCTCGCGGAGGCCGTCGACCGGGGGCTGGTCGCGGCGCCGTCCTCGGCGGCGCTCACCCACCTGCTGTACGGCGCCCTCGTCCAGGCCGGGATCGTGATCGCCGGCGCCGAGGACCCGCGTGCGACGCGCACGATCATGGGGGAGACGGTCGACCGCCTCCTCGACTCCTTGTTCGACTAGCGATTCCGGAGAGTGGTGGAGATGCGCGTCGTGCGCCAGCGGGAGTGGGGCGGCCCGGAGACCCTCGAGGTGCTCGAATCGCCCGTGCCGAGGCCGGCGCCCACCGAGGTGCTCGTGCGGGTCGCCGCGGCCGGGGTGAACCCGGTGGACGTCTACACCCGGCGGGGCCTGGCCTACAACCAGGTGCTCGGCCTGCCGTTCGTGAACGGCTGGGACGTGGCCGGCGTGGTGGAGGAGGTCGGCTACGGCGTCACGCGGTTCCGGCGCGGTGACCGGGTCTTCGGGATGCCCCGGTTCCCCTTCGAGGCCGGCTGCTACGCCGAGTACCTCACCGCGCCGTCGCGGCACCTCGCACCGATCCCGGACGGCCTGGGCTTCGTCGACGCCGCCGCGCTGCCGCTCGCGGGGCTCACCGCGTGGCAGATGCTCGTGGACGCCGCGGGCGTGGCACCCGGCGACCGGGTGCTGGTCTCCGCCGCGGCGGGTGGGGTGGGGCACCTCGCCGTGCAGGTCGCGAAGGCGCGCGGCGCGTACGTGATCGGCACGGCGAGCGCCGCCAAGCACGGTTTCGTGAAGGAGCTCGGGGCCGACGAGGTCGTCGACCACACGGCCGTGGACGTGGGGGAGGCCGTCCGCGACGTCGACGTCGTGGTCCAGATGTTCGGAGGTGACCAGGCGCTGCGGGCGCTGTCGTGCCTGCGCCCCGGTGGGATCATGGTCAACGCGCAGGGCGCATGGACGCCGGGGATGGCCGAGCGCGCCGCGGAGCTCGGGGTGCGCGCCACCTGGTTCCTGGTCGAGCCGGACGCCGATGGGCTGGAGGCGCTCGCCCACCTCGTCGCGGGCGGGCGGCTCGCGGTGCACGTCTCGGCGCGGTTCCCGCTCGCCGAGGTGGCGGCAGCGCACGCGCTGATCGCCGAGGGGCGCACCCTCGGCAAGATCGTGCTCACGGTCGACGGGTCCGGGGCGTGATCCTGGCGTTGGGCAGGGCGGGGGCGGGCAGGCGCTGCGGCGTTCCGGCGTAGCCCGCGACGCGGCCGAACCGGTCGGACCCGCGCTCCCACGCCTCGCGGAACGCCACGATCTCGTCGTGGCTGCGGCCCAGGAAGTTCCACCACATCACGATGTCCTCGTCGAACGGTGCGCCCCCGAGCAGCAGCACCCTGGCCGGGCCGGCGCCGGGGTTGGTCAGCTCGAGCTCCGTGGCGCCGGCCCCGAGGTAGCCGAGGTCGCTGCGCGCCAGCTCGGTGGCGGCCAGCAGGACCGGGCCGGTGTCCACGAGGACGCCGTGTTCGTGCGAGCGATCGACGGGGAGCGTCACGGTGGTCCCCGGGTCGAGCACGATCTCGGCCCCGAGCAGCGGGGTGAACGTCCGTACGGGGGAGCGCTCGCCCGCGAGCTCGCCGAGGAACACGCGTGCGGTGGCGCCGCCGAGGGCGACCGCGGACGGCGCGTGGTGCTGGAACGCGCGCTCGGTGTGCCGGTGCGCCTCGGGCAGCGCGACCCACAGCTGCACGCCGTGCAGCGTGCTGGTGCCGGGCGTGGAGACCTCCGAGTGGCAGATCCCGTACCCACCGGTCATCAGGTTCACCTCGCCGGGGCGCACCATCGCGTGGGTGCCTAGGCTGTCGCGGTGCTCGACCTCGCCCGCGAAGAGCCAGCTCACCGTCTGCAGCCCGGTGTGCGGGTGCGGCGGCACGTCCATGCCCCTGCCCGTCGCGACGTCGTCCGGGCCGTAGTGGTCGGCGAAGCACCACGCCCCGATGAGCGACCGCTCGCGCTGCGGGAGGGTGCGCCGGACCGTCATGGAGCGCGGGCCACCGAGCGGCACGTCCCGCGCCGTCAGGACCTCGACCTCCGGCGGGCCGGGGCGGCCGCCGTGGCAGGTGAGCTCGACCGGCACCGTTTCGACGTTGCTCATGCAACAAGTATCTGCGGAAGACCACGGTGCTGCGACGGTTCAGCAGCACCCGTAGCTGACCGCGTGCACGATGCCGGGGCGCTGCGGGCAGCTCAGGGTGAGGGTGTGAAGGTGCGGGGCACGGCCGGTTTCCTCCGGATCAGCATTCGACGACGTTCAGGGCGAGCCCGCCGCGCGCGGTCTCCTTGTACTTGTCCTTCATGTCCGCCCCGGTCTCGCGCATCGTCTTGATGGCCTTGTCGAGGGAGACGTGGTGCCGGCCGTCGCCGCGGACGGCCATCCGGGCCGCGGTGATCGCCTTGATGGCGCCGATGGCGTTGCGCTCGATGCACGGGATCTGCACGAGGCCCCCCACCGGGTCGCAGGTGAGTCCGAGGTTGTGCTCGATGCCGATCTCGGCGGCGTTCTCGACCTGGGCCGGGGTACCGCCGAGCACCTCGGTCAGGCCGGCCGCTGCCATCGAGCAGGCCGACCCGACCTCGCCCTGGCACCCGACCTCGGCGCCCGAGATCGACGCGTTCTCCTTGAACAGCAGGCCGATGGCGGCGGCGGTGAGCAGGAAGCGGACCACCCCGTCGTCGGAGAACGAGCCGACGAACCGGCGGTAGTAGTGCAGGACGGCGGGGATGATGCCGGCCGCCCCGTTCGTCGGTGCCGTGACCACCCGGCCACCCGCGGCGTTCTCCTCGTTGACGGCGAGCGCGTACAGGGTGACCCAGTCGACGGCGCGCAGCGCGTCGTCCGCGTCGCCCCCGTCCTCGAGCCGTTCGCGCAGGGCCGCGGCGCGCCTGCGCACCTTCAACCCGCCCGGGAGCACCCCCGTGGTGCGGGATCCCCGCTCCACGCACTCCTGCATCACCGACCAGATGTGCAGCAACCCGGCCCGCACCTCGTCCTCGGAGCGGCGGGCGAGCTCGTTGGCGAGCATGACGTCGCTGATCCGCAGGCCGGTCTCGCGGGTGCACCGCAGCAGCTCCTCGCCGGTGCGGAACGGGTGCGGCACCGGCGTCGGGTCCGCGACGAGCACCGGGCGCCCCGTCTCGTCCTCGTCCAGGACGAAGCCGCCGCCCACCGAGAAGTACTCCCGCGTCAGCAGCTCGGTGCCGCCCCCGTCCACGGCCCGGAAGCGCATGCCGTTGGTGTGGAACTCCAGGCGTTTGCGGCGGTGCAGCACGACGTCGTCGTCGACGGAGAAGGCGATCAGGTGCTTCCCGGCCAGCAGCAGCTCGCGACGCGCCCGGACGGCGGTGACGCGGGGCTCGGCGGCCGCCGGGTCGACCACGTCGGGTTGCTCGCCCTCCAGGCCGAGCACCACCGCCTTCACGCTGCCGTGCCCGTGGCCGGTGGCGCCGAGCGAGCCGAACAGCTCCGCGCGCACGCCGGCCGTGCGGGCGAGCAGGCCCGCGCGCTCCAGCCGGGTCGCGAACGAGCTCGCGGCCCGCATGGGGCCGACGGTGTGCGAGCTGGACGGGCCGATGCCGACCGTGAACAGGTCGAAGGCGCTGATGGTCATGTGCGGCCTGCCGCGTGGACGGTGTGCTGCAGCAGCAGCGCAGTGGTGACCGGCCCGACGCCACCGGGCACGGGGGTCAGCCCGGCCGCACTGACGTCCGGGTCGACGTCGCCGACGAGACCCCCGTCGGCCGTCGGGTTGGTGCCGACGAGCACCGCCTCGGCGGTGGCCGGCGCGAACGCGGGCAGGCCGGCGGCGAGCCGGCCCAGGCTGGTGGGGTTCGCGCCGTCGACGTCCTTGGCCGGGTCGATCTCCGGCGTCAGGTCGGCGACGTCGACGCCCGGCGGGAGCGGGGTCTGCAGGATGATCCCGTGGACCGCGGCGTCCGCGGACAGCCGGTGCAGTGCGGCGCGGATCTCCTCCGTGGTGGCCGCTGTGCCCAGGTCCACGACGTCGCAGGCGATGCCGGCGGCGGCCGCGGCCTTCGCGATCGACCGGACGTACCAGGCGCTGGACTCGTCCGCGGTGGCGACGACGACCGCGAGCCGCGGCGGCGTGCCGGCCGCGGTGAGCGCCGCCGCCGTCCGCGTGGTGCGGGCGCGCAGCTCGGCGGCGAGCTCGCGGCCGCTCAGCATCGACGGCCGCATCGGTGATTCGCTCGCAAACTCGCTCATTTCGCCAGCTCCGCCCGCACGGTCGCCGTCACCTCGTCGGCGGCGTCCCGGATGCGGCGGATCGCCCCCCGCGTGGGCGGCGTACTTCGGTCCGTCGCCGTAGCGCGCGACCATCGCCACGAGGGCGGCGGCCTGGGCGGCGTGCAGGGCGGCGGCCGCGCCGCCGCCGGGTGCGGGCACCCGGTCGGCGAGCGCCGTGAGGAAGGCCTGGACGGAGCGGTTGCGCAACGGGAGCACCCTTCGTGGTCAGCGGCGGATACGGGTCATCGCGGGGTCCACGAGCGGTTCGGCGGCCACGGTGGCCGGGATCCGGCGCCCGAAGTACTCGATCTCGACGGGGGTGTCCGGGGTCGCGCTCGCGGGCAGCCATGCGTACGCGATGGGCGTCCCGATCGTGTGCCCGAACGCCGCGCTCGTGACGTAGCCGGCGGGGCGTCCGCCGAGGAAGACGGGCTCGTTGCCGAGCACCACGCTGCGCCGGTCGTCGATCGTGAGGCACGCCAGCCTGCGCGTGACCGTCTCGGCGCTGATGCCGGCCAGCGCGTCGCGGCCGACGAACTCGCCCTTCTGCAGCCGCACCGCGAACCCGAGGCCCGCCTCGTACGGGTTGTGCTCGGTGGTCATGTCGGTGCCCCAGGAGCGGTAGCCCTTCTCCAGCCGGAGACTGTTGAACGCGGCCCGCCCGGCCGCGATGACACCGAGCTCCTGCCCGGCCTCCCACAGCACGTCCCACAGCCGCAGCCCGTACTCGGCGCTGGTGTAGAGCTCCCAGCCCAGCTCGCCGACGTAGGACAGCCGCATCGCCGTGACCGGGACGCCGCCGACCCGCGCCGGCATCGCGCGGAAGTACTTCAGCGCCTCGTTCGAGAAGTCCTCGCGGGACAGCGGCTGCACGAGATCGCGGGCCAGCGGGCCCCACACCCCGATGCAGCACGTGGCGCCCGTGATGTCGCGGACCTGCACGTCCGGTCCCGCGTGGCGCCGGAAGTGGTCGAGGTCGAGGTTGCCGTTGGCGCCGACCTGGAACCGGTCGGCGCCGAGCCGGGCCACCGTGAGGTCGCTGCGGACGCCGCCGGCGTCGTCGAGCGCGAGGGTGTAGGTGACCGACCCGACCGACTTGTCCATCTTCCCGGTGGTGAGCCGGTCCAGCAGCGCCAGTGCGCCCGGGCCGGTGACCTCGAGCCGCTTGAGCGGGGTCATGTCGTAGAGCGCCACGCCCTCGCGGGTGCGCCACGCCTCGGCCGCGGCGATGGGGGAGTGGAACATCGCCGACCACGGGTCGCGCTCCGGCGGCACCCACTCCGCGGGCAGCTGCAGCACCAGCGGCGCGTTCGCCTCGTACCAGTGCGGGCGCTCCCACCCCGCAGCCTCGAGGAAGACCGCGCCCAGCTCGCGCTGCCGCGCGTGGAACGGGCTGACGCGCAGGTTCCGCGGCGAGCGGCGGGGTTCCAGGGGGTGCAGCACGTCGTAGATCTCCACGAAGTTCTGCTGCGCGGTCTCGCTGACGTAGTCCTCGCCGAGCTGGACCTCCTCGAAGCGGTGCACGTCGCACCCGTGCAGGTCGAGGTCGCTACGGCCGTCCACCAGCAGCTGGGCCACGGCCCGCGCCACGCCGGCGGAGTGGGTGACCCAGACGGCCTCGGCGATCCAGAAGCCGGCCACGTCCGGCGACTCACCGATCAGCGGGCCGCCGTCCGGGGTGAAGGAGAAGATCCCGTTGAAGGCCTCCTCGATCTTCGCCGACGCGAGGGCGGGCAGCAGCGCGACGCTCTGCTCCCAGGACGGGGCGAAGTCCTCCTCGGTGAACGGCAGCATCGAGGGCATCGACGATGCCGTGACCTCCCCGCCGTCGTCGAGGTCGGTGAGGCGCACCGGCATCGGGCGGTGGGCGTAGCTGCCGATGCCGAGCCGGTCGACGTGCTCGCGGAAGTACAGGTCCTGGTCCTGGTGGCGCAGGATCGGCAGGCCGGCCTCCGCGAGCTCGTCGTTGCGCCCGGCGAGCTCGCCGATCTGCCCCGTCCTGACGTACTGGTGGGCCAGCGGGAGCAGCGGGACCGGCATGCCGACCATGGCGCCGACGGCCTGCCCCCAGAACCCGGCGCAGCACACGACGACGTCGGCCGGCAGCAGGCCCTCGGCGGTCCGCACGCCGGTGACGTGCCCGCCCGCCTGCTCGATCCCGGTGACCCGGGTCGACCCCCGGAACACCGCGCCGCGCGCCTGTGCCCGCCGCACGAGGGCGGCGACCACCCGCGGGGCCTTCGCGAGGCCGTCGGAGGGGATGTGGAAGCCGCCGAGCACGCGGTCGCGGTCGAGCAGGGGGTGCAGGCGCACGCACTCGTCGGGATCGACGACCCGGCTCTCGATTCCCCACGAGGTGGCCCACCCGTGGCGGCGCTGCAGGTCGGCCAGCCGCTCCGCGGTGGTGGCGACCTCCAGCCCACCGACCTGGTTGAAGCACCACTGCCCGTCCAGGTCGAGCGCGGAGAACTTCTCGACCGAGTAGCGGGCGAACTGCGTCATGGTCCGCGACGCGTTCGTCTGGAACACCAGGCCGGGCGCGTGCGAGCTGGAGCCACCGGTGAGCGGCAGCGGGCCCTGGTCCACGACCGTGACCCGGTCCCAGCCGCGCGCGGCGAGCTCGTCGGCGAGGTTCGCCCCGACGATGCCGGCTCCGATGATCACGACCTGCGGCGAACTGGGCATCAGGTTCCCCTCCCGGGCTTGGTGAACTCACCGGCGGCGTCGAGCAGCCATGCCGCCAGGTATCGGGCGAACGACGAGCGGACGAGCACCTGGTAGCGGGTGCCGGTGTCGTCGAGAGCGAGCAGGACGACGCCGGCGAGCCCGACCGTCGTCTGGGCGGCGGAACCGGTGCCGAACACGCGGGGGTGCAGGTCGAGCGAGCACCCCGTGGCGAGCACGTCGCGGACGTGCTCGCCGCGCAGGGAGAGCGTGGTGCGCTGCGCGGACACATCGACGACCGCGCCCGCGCCGCCCACCGCCGTGCGCAGCCCCGACTCCAGCTCCTCCGGGGTCGTGAACGGGCTGGTGACGAGCCACTCGTCGGGCCCCAGCCAGATGACGGTGGTGGTGTCGCCCTGAGCCCACGTGTTCGGGGTGGCCGGGAGCGCGACGCCCAGGTGGGCGGCGACCGCGTCCGAGTGCGCGGCGTCGAGGCGCAGGTCGGCCATCGCGACGAACGGCTCGGCCACGATCTGCACGCTGTCCGGGAGCGCGGCGAACCGCTCCGACCAGCCGTGCAACGGGCCGGTCCGCGGGAGGGACCCAACGCCGGATGCTCGCTCCGGCAAGCTCCGCTCAGCCGTCACGGCGGGCTCCTTCCGGGTCGACGAGGACGGGACCGGTGACCTCGACGGGCACCAGCGCACCGGCCAGCGGGACGTGCAGGGTCTCGCCGATGCGGCTGCGGCCGGCCTTGACCAGGGCGAGGGCGAACGGGCGGTCGAGCTCCGCGCTGCGGTAGCTGGAGGTGACGTGGCCGAGCATCGGGACCGGCGGCGCGGGCAGCTCGGCGGACTCGATGATCTGGGCGCCCTCCGGGAGCACCGTCCGCCCGTCGAGGGGCAGCAATCCGACGAGCTGCTTGCGCAGCGGGTTCTGGTTCTCGGCCCGGCCGAAGGAGCGCTTGCCGACGAAGTCCGGCTTCTTCTTCGACACCGCCCAGGACATCCCGAGGTCGTGCGGGGTGACGGTGCCGTCGGTGTCCTGCCCGATGATCGGGTAGCCCTTCTCCGCGCGCAGCACGTGCATCGTCTCCGTGCCGTAGGGGGTGATCCCGTACGGCCGCCCGGCCGCGAGGAGGCGCTCCCAGACGGCGGCGGCGTACCAGTAGCTGACGTTGATTTCGAAGGCGAGTTCCCCGGAGAAGCTCACCCTGGCGATCCGCACGGGCACGCCGTCGAGGTGGGTGTCGCGCCACGCCATGAATCCGAAGGCCTCGGCCGAGGCGTCCACCTCGGGGAAGACCGCGGCGACGACGTCCCGGGAGCGCGGGCCGACCACGGGGAAGGTGGACCACTGCTCGGTGACCGATGTGAGGTGCACCCGCAGATCGGGCCACTCGGTCTGGACCCACTCCTCCATCCAGTCCAGTACCTTCGCCGCGCCGCCGGTGGTGGTGTACACGAGGAACCGGTCCTCGGCCACACGCAGGACGGTGCCGTCGTCGATCACCATGCCGTCGACGCCGCACATCACGCCGTAGCGCACGAAGCCGACCTTCAGGCTGCTCATCATGTTCGTGTACATCCGGTCGAGCAGCACGGCGGCGTCCGCGCCCTGGACGTCGATCTTGCCGAGCGTCGAGCCGTCGAGGATGCCGACGCCGGTGCGGGCCGCGGTGCACTCGCGCAGCACGGCGGCCTCCATGTCCTCGCCGGGGAGCGGGTAGTAGCGGGGCCGCTTCCACTGCCCGACGTCCTCGAAGACCGCGCCGTGCGCCACGTGCCAGTCGTGCAGCGCCGTGGTGCGCTCCGGGTCGAACAACGCCCCGCGCTGGCGGCCGGCCAGCGCGGCGAACGCCACCGGCGTGTAGGGCGGGCGGAACGTGGTGGTGCCGAGAGCCTCGATCGGTGCGCCGAGCAGGTCCGCGGTGATCCCGGACGCGATCACGCCGGAGGTCTTGCCCTGGTCGTGCGCCGTGCCGATCGTCGTGTAGCGCTTCACGTGCTCCACCGAGCGCATGCCGGCACCGACCGCGCGGGCGATGTCCGCCACGGTGGCGTCGCGCTGCAGGTCGACGAACTGCGTGGCCGGGTCGCCCTCGGGCACCCGCCACAGGACCAACGCGGCCGTGCGCTCGTGAGCGGGCTCCGCCGCCGGCAACGCACCCGTTCCGCCTGCCGCCCGCTGCCCGTCGCGCAGGCACCCGGCCAGGTCGAACACCCCGTTCGCCGAGCCGGCGACCGCGACGCCGGGCAGCTCCTCCGCGGGCAGGAACGCGCCGAGGCCGGCGTCGTAGCGCAACCGCCCGCGTGCCTGGCTGAACAGGTGCACTGCCGGGTTCCAGCCGCCGCTGACCAGCAGCAGGTCGCACGCGACCGGCTCGCCGCCGACGAGCGCGTGGGTGATCCGGTCGCCACCGCGGGTGCCGGTGACGACCTGCCCGGTGCGCACGGGGATGCCGCGCCGCTCGCACTCCGCGTACCAGTGCGCCGGGGTGTCCGGCCGGGCGTCGACGACCGCGTGCACCCGCGCCCCGGCGTCGGCGAGGTCGACCGCGGCGGCGTAGGCGCTGTCGTCGGTGGTGAACACGACCGCGTCCCGCCCGGCCAGCACGCCGTAGCGGTGCAGGAAGGTCCGCGCGGCGCCGGCCAGCATGATCCCGGGGCGGTCGTTGTCGGCGAAGACGACCGGCCGCTCGTGCGCACCGGTGGCGATCACGACCCGTCGGGCCCTGATCCGCCAGACCCGCTGCCGGGAGACGTTGCGCGGGGCTGCGGCAGTATCTCCACCGACGAGCCCCCGCCTGGCGGCGTCGGCTCCTCGGACACGCGCTGGGAGGTGGTCGGTGCGGCGCTCCAGCGCGAGCACGAAGCCGTCGTCGTAGTGGCCGAAGGCCGTGGTGCGCTGCAGGTGCAGCACGTCCGGTGCGCCGGCCAGCTCCGCGGTCACCGCGGCGACCCATTCGAGGGCCGGGCCCCCGTCGAGGGTGTCCGTGGCGCCGAGCAGGCTCCCGCCCGCCTCGGACTGCTCGTCGACGAGCACCACCCGGGCGCCCGCCCGCGCCGCGGTCAACGCCGCGACGAGGCCGGCCGGTCCCGCCCCGACGACGAGCACGTCGGCATGGGCGTGCTTCGCGTCGTAGCGGGCGGAGTCGGGGACCTCGGCCAGCCGCCCCTGGCCCGGCACACCCCGGGCCGCGAGCCCGTCGGTGAGCTCGACCGTGGTGGCGAGCAGCATCGGCTCGGGGAACGGCTCCTCGATCTGCACCAGGCCGCTCGGGTCCTCCGCCCACGCCGCCGCGATCCCGCGGGGACGACCGAGCGCGATGCTGGTGGTGATCCGGTGGCGGCCGTGCGCGAGCAGCGCCGACGCGAGCGTGTCGCCCGGGTGGCCGGTGAGGCGCTGCCCGTCGAAGGTGAACTCGTAGGTGACGCCGCGGTCGATCCGGCCCCGGGCGGCGACCCGGAACTCGTGCGGCATCGGTGATCCGCTCGCGAGCTCGCTCATGAGAGCTCCGGTCGAGCCTGGTCGGGCCGGTAGACGGCCTGGAAGCGGTAGGTGGCGGTGTCGCGCACCGCGTTGAACCAGCGGCGGCATCCGGCCGCATGGCTCCACCGCTCCGCGAACAGCCCCTTCGGGTTGTCGCGGAAGAACACGTAGTGCGCCCACTCCTCGTCGGACAGGGCCTGCGGGTCCTCCGGGTAGGCGACGTGGGCCTGGCCGCCGTAGTGGAACTCGACCTCTTCACGCGGCCCGCACCACGGGCATTCGATGAGTTGCACGGGACCTCCTAGTGCGCCACGGCGGCGGCGCCGTGCTCGTCCACCAGCGCGCCGGTGACGAAGCGGTCGAGGGTGAACGGGGCGTTGTACGGGTGCGGCTCGTCGTGGGCGATCGTGTGCGCCATGCACCAACCCACGCCGGGGGTCGCCTTGAACCCGCCGGTGCCCCACCCGCAGTTGAGGTACAGGTTCGAGTAGGGGGTGCGTCCGACGATCGGGGAGGCGTCCGGCGTGACGTCGACGATTCCGCCCCACGTCCGCAGCAGGTGCGCCCGCGCGAACACCGGGAACAGCTCCACCGCGGCGGCCATCTGGCGCTCGATGATGTGGAACGCGCCGCGCTGGCCGTAACCGTTGTAGGAGTCGATCCCGGCGCCCATCACCAGCTCGCCCTTGTGTGCCTGCGACACGTACACGTGCACGGCGTTGGACATCACCACGGTGGGGTGCACCGGCTCGAGGAGCTCCGACACCAAGGCCTGGAGCGGGTGGCTCTGGATCGGCACCCGGAACCCGAGCATGTCGGTGAGCACCGAGGTGTGGCCCGCGGCGCAGAGCGCGACCTTCCCGGCCACGATGTCGCCCCGCGTGGTGCGCACACCGGTGACGCGGTCCCCGTCCGTGGTGAACCCGGTGACCTCGCAGTCCTGGATCAGGTCGATCCCGGCCTCGTCGGCGCGGCGCGCGAAGCCCCAGGCGACGTAGTCGTGCTTCGCGATGCCCGCGCGGGGCTGGTAGGTCGCGCCCAGCACCGGATAGCGGATCTCCTGGGAGGTGTTGACGATCGGGCAGACCTTCTTCACCTCGTCCGGGGTGAGCCACTCGGCGTCGACCCCGTTCAGCACGTTGGCCTCGACCCGCCGCACGCTGTCGCGCACGTCCTGCAGGCTGTGGGCGAGGTTGAGCACGCCGCGCTGGCTGAACAGGATCGGGTAGCCGAGGTCGTCCTCGAGGCCCTCCCACAGCTTCAGCGCGTGCTCGTAGATGCCGGCGCTCTCGTCCCACAGGTAGTTGGAGCGGATGATCGTGGTGTTGCGGGCCATGTTCCCGCCGGCGAGCCAGCCCTTCTCCAGCACGGCGACGTCGGTGATGCCGTGGTTCTTCGCGAGGTAGTGGGCGGTGGCCAGGCCGTGCCCGCCCGCGCCGACGATCACGACGTCGTAGGAGCGCTTCGGCTCCGGGGTGCGCCACAGGAAGTCCGGGTGCTCCGGGAGCGGGTTCACGATGCGACCTCCTCCAGCGCCGGGTAGAGCGGGAATCGCGCGGCCAGCCCGGTGACCGCGGCGCGGAGCTCGCGGATCTCGTCGTTGCCGGTCGTGGGCAGCAGCGCGGCCGCGATGACGTCGGCGACCTCGGCGAACTCGGCCGCGCCGAACCCGCGGGTGGCCAGCGCGGGCGTGCCGATCCGGACGCCGGAGCTGACCATCGGCGGCCGCGGGTCGAACGGGACGGCGTTGCGGTTCACCGTGATCCCCGCGGCGTGCAAGCGGTCCTCGGCCTGCTTCCCGTCGAGCTCGCAGTTGCGCAGGTCGACGAGCACGAGGTGGACGTCCGTGCCGCCGCTCACGACGCCGATCCCCGCCGCGCGCGCGTCCGCGGCGAGCAGCCGGTCGGCGAGGAGCCGCGCCCCGAGCAGCGTGCGCTCCTGCCGGTCGCGGAACGCCTCGCCCGCGGCCAGCTTGAAGGTCACGGCCTTCGCCGCGATCACGTGCTCGAGCGGGCCGCCCTGCTGGCCGGGGAACACCGCCGAGTTGAGCTTCTTGCGCAGAGCCGGGTCGTCCTCCGCGGAGATGATCAGACCGCCGCGCGGCCCGCCGAGGGTCTTGTGGGTGGTGCTGGTGACGACGTGGGCGTGCGGCACCGGCGACGGGTGCAGCCCGGCGGCGACGAGCCCGGCGAAGTGCGCCATGTCGACCATCAGGTAGGCGCCGACCTCGTCGGCGATCCGCCGGAACCCGGCGAAGTCGAGGTGGCGGGGGTAGGCGGACCAGCCGGCGACGATGACCTTCGGGCGGCGCTCGCGGGCGAGCCGCTCGACCTCGGCCATGTCGACGCGGTGGTCGTCCTCCCGCACGTGGTAGGCGGCGACGTCGTAGAGCAGGCCGGAGAAGTTGAGCCGCATCCCGTGCGTCAGGTGCCCGCCGTGGGCGAGGTCGAGGCCGAGGATCGTGTCGCCCGGCTGCAGGAGCGCCGCCATCGCCGCGGCGTTGGCCTGCGCGCCCGAGTGCGGCTGGACGTTCGCGAACGTGGCGCCGAAGAGGTCCTTCAGCCGCTCGATCGCGAGCCGCTCGACGACGTCGACGTGCTCGCACCCGCCGTAGTAGCGCCGTCCCGGGTAGCCCTCGGCGTACTTGTTGGTGAGCACCGACCCCTGGGCCTGCATCACCGCGAGGGGTGCGGCGTTCTCGCTGGCGATCATCTCCAGCGTCGACTCCTGCCGTGCCAGCTCGGCGCGCACCGCGTCGTGGATCTCGGGATCGACGTCGGCGAGTCCGCTGTTCAGGCTCTCGGGAACGGTGGTCGGGCCGGCGATCTGGGTGTCCAACATGGGGTGTCCGATCTGTGGTACCAAGCGGCCACTACTGATATATCAGTTGGCGGTGTACGGTAAGCGCGCCGTGCCACCGCGTCAAGACGTCCTGGCCGATGGGGGAGAAGACCGATGAGTGCCGCGCCTCAGCTGCCCGTGTCCACGGGCCTGTCGCTCGCGGACCGGGCCTACGAGGGGATCCGCGATCGCCTGGTCATGCTCGACATCCGGCCGGGCGAGCCGTTGAACGACGACGCGCTCGCGCAGGAGCTCGGCACGGGGCGCACGCCGGTGCGGGAGGCGCTGAAGCGCCTCGAGGGTGACCGGCTCGTAGTGGCCTACCCCCGCCGCGGGACGTTCGCCACCGCGGTCGACATCACCGACCTCGCCCACATCTCGGAGATCCGCGTCGAGCTCGAACCGCTCGCCGCCGCGCGGGCCGCCCGCAACGCCACCGAGGCCGACCGGGCGCACCTCGCTGTCCTCGCCCGCGACACCGCGCACCTGCAGGCGCGCGTCACCGATCGGCGCGAGCTGCTCCGCCGCGACGTCCAGGTGCACCGGGAGGTCTACCGCGCCGCGGGCAACCCTCACCTGGAGGACATCCTGGTGCGGCAGGACAACCTCGCCACGCGGATCTGGTGCCTGTTCCTGGACCGGATCCCCGCCATCGCCGGCCACGTCGAGGAGCACGTCGGCCTCCTCGAGGCCATCGTCGACGGCGACGAGCAGAAGGCCGCACGGCTGGCGCTCGAGCACGTGGTCGGCTTCGAGCGCGCCGTCCGCGCCGTGCTCTGAGCCGGCGGTACTCCGGGTCTACTCCGCGGCGCCGTAGTAGCCGAGGCGGCTGCTGATCTCGTCGGCGCCCGCGATCAGCCGCTCCGCGACGTCGGCGAACGAGTCGACCGGGAGGCGGTACGAGGGCGCGGAGACGCCCACCGCCGCCACGACGTCTCCGGTGGCGCCCCGGATGGGTGCGGCGATGGCGTTGAGGCCGACCTCGAACTCCTCGGAGGTCGCGGCCCACCCCTGCTCGCGGATCTTCGCGAGCTCCGCCTGGAGAACGGCGGGATCGGTGATCGTCAGCTCGGTGTACCCGGCCAGCTCGGCCGCGAGCACCTCGGCGGCCTCGTCGGGATCGGCCCAGGCCAGCAGCACCTTCCCGCTCGCCGTCGCGTGCAGCGGCGTCGGCCGGCCGATCCAGTTGCGGCCCGTGATGGCCGAGCTGCCGTACTCCTGGAGGATGTTGGTGGCCTCGCCGGAGTCGGCGATGGCGAGGTTCACCGTCTCGCCGAGCTCCGCGGCCAGTCGCCGGCACACCGGCCGGCTCTCGATCGGCAGCTCGAGCTGGGCGGTGGTGGCCCCGGCGAGCCGGACGATCCCGCGCCCCAGGTGGTACTTGCCGCGCTCCTCGAGCTGTTCGACCAGGTCACCGTTCTCGAGGGCCTCGATGAGCCGGAACGCGGTGGACTTGTGCACGCCGAGCTCCGTGGCCACCTCGGTGACTCCCACGCCCTCGCGCCCCCGCTCCGCGAGCAGGTAGAGGATCGCGATCGCCCGGTCGACGGACTGCACCTGGGACGGGACTGCCTCCCTCGTGTATCGCGGCAAATCGGTCACGGATGCGAACTCTACGGGGACCGTGGAATTCGGCAGCCCGAGAGGGCTTGACGGCACGGGCCGATGAGCTTCATCCTGCTGTTGCTGATAGCGCGCAGAGTTGCAGTATCTGAAACAGGAGGTGCTGATGATCTTCGTCGGTTCCGTGGACGACATCCCGCTCGGCGAGGCCGTGCGGGTCGAGGCCGCGCAGGTCGACGCCGGGGTGCCGATCGCCGTGTTCAACGTGGACGGCGAGCTGTTCGCCATCGATGACACGTGCACCCACCAGGACGCGTCGCTCGCCGACGGCTGGGTGGAGGGGTGCGCCGTGGAGTGCCCGTTGCACGCGGCCTGCTTCGACCTGCGGACCGGAATGCCGTCCGGACCGCCCGCCAAGCTGCCGGTGCGGACGCACGAGGTGGTCGTCGACGACGGGTTCGTCTACCTGCGCGTCTCGGCGCCGGTGGAGGATGCGCCCGCGGAGGTCGCGGCCTGATGCAGACCGTCGCGGTCGTCGGGGGCTCGCTCGCCGGGCTCAGTGCCGCGCGCGCCCTGCGGGAGCAGGGCCACGACGGGCGGATCGTGGTGGTGGCGGAGGAGGACCGGTTCCCGTACGACCGCCCTCCGCTCTCGAAGGAGTTCCTCGCCGGCAGGATCGATGTGGACGACCTCGCGCTGACGACGAGCGTGGACGACGCGGAACTGGACCTCGAGTGGCGGCTCGGCGACCCGGCGACCGGGCTGGACCGGGGCGGGTCCGCGCTCGTGCTGGCGTCCGGGCGGGAGGTGGCCGCCGACGGCGTCGTCGTCGCCACCGGCGCGCGGGCGCGCACGCTGCCGGGCGCGGATCTCGAGGGCGTGCACACCCTGCGCACGCTGGACGACGCGCTCGCGCTGCGCCGCGACCTGCTCGTCAGCCGCCGCCTCGTCGTGATCGGAGGCGGCTTCATCGGTGCCGAGGTCGCGTCCACCGCTCGTGACATGGGCCTCGAGGTCACGGTGATCGAGTCGGACCCGGTCCCGCTGGCGCGGGTGCTGGGTGCCGACCTCGCGGCGACCTGCGCCGAGCTGCACGGCGACAACGGCGTCCACCTGATCACCGGTGAGACGGTCACGGGCCTCGCCGGGAACGGCCGGGTCCGGGCGGTGCACCTGTCCGGCGGCCGGAGGGAGCCCGCCGACGTGGTCGTCGTCGGTATCGGCGCCACGCCGAACGTCGAATGGATCGCGGGTTCGGGGATCGAACACGACCACCGCGGCGTGTGGACCGACGCCGCGGGCGCGACGAACGTCCCGGCCGTCGTGGCGGCGGGTGACTGCGCGTTCTCACACTGCGCGTACGCCGGCTCCGCCGTGCGGCACGAGCACTGGACGAACGCGGTGCAGCAACCCGCTGCCGCCGTGGCGACCCTGCTCGGGCGCACGCCGGCCCCGTCCTCGGCTCCCTACTTCTGGTCCGACCAGTACGGCGCACGCCTGCAGTTCGCCGGGCACCGGCTGCCCGGAGACAGCGTCGAGATCCTCGACGGCGACCCGGCCGACCGCCGGTTCGTCGCCGGCCACCGCCGGCACGGCGACCTCGTCGCGGTCTTCGCGATGAACCAGCCGAAGCTGTTCGGGCGGTGGCGCCGCCAGCTCTCCCCGCAGCGCATCCCCGCGGAACTCTGACCTCTTACTCAGCGAACCAACCACCGCACGAGAGGTGCCGTGTGTCTGCCCCATCCGAGCTGTCGTCGAGCCTGATCTCCACCCTGCCCGGACACTTCTACACCGACCCCGTGATCTTCTCCGAGGAGCAGGAGAAGATCTTCGAGTCCCGCTGGTTCGCCGCCGCCCGCAGCGCCGAGATCGATGGCCCCGGCGCGTTCCGCACCGTCGACGTGGGGCGCGAGAACGTCGTCCTGGTCCGCGGCCGCGACCGGCGGCTGCGGGCGTTCCTCAACGTGTGCCGCCACCGGGGCGCCCGCGTCTGCATGCAGGAGTCCGGCGTGGCGAAGCGGAACCTGCAGTGCGGCTACCACGCCTGGACCTACGGGCTCGACGGCAAGCTCGTCGCGGCACCGAACCTCACGAGCATGCCGGACGTCGACCGGACGGCGTACGGACTCGTGCCGGTGCACCTGCGGGAGTGGCTCGGCTACGCGTGGGTGTGCGTCGCCGACGAGCCGCCGTCGTTCGAGGACACCGTGATCGGCGCCGTCGCGGAGCGGCTCGGCACGACCGACGTCATCGAGAGCTGGGACATCGAGAACCTCGCCGTGGGGCGCCGGATCGGCTACGACGTGCGCGCGAACTGGAAGCTGATCATCGAGAACTTCATGGAGTGCTACCACTGCGCCACGATCCACCCCGAGCTGACGGAGGTGCTGCCGGAGTTCGCCGACGGGTACGCCGCGCAGTACTTCGTGGGTCACGGGGCGGCGTTCGCCGACGAGGCTGCGGGATTCACGGTGGACGGCAGCGCAGGCCTCACCGCGATCCCCGGCGTGGGGGAGGACCACGACCGCAGGTACTACGCGATCACGGTCAACCCGCAGGTGTTCATCAACCTCGTGCCGGACCACGTGATCGTCCACCGGATGTACCCGGTGGCGCACGACCGGACGATCGTCGAGTGCGACTGGCTGTACCTGCCCGAGGTCGTGCGGGGCGGGCAGGACCTGGACCGCTCGGTCGAGCTGTTCCACCGGGTCAACCAGCAGGACTTCGACGCGTGCGAGCGGTGCCAGCTCGCCGCGTCGTCGCGGGCCTACGCCCACGGCGGCGTCCTGGTGCCCAGCGAGCACCACATCGGCGCGTTCCACACCTGGGTCACCGAGCAGCTGTCCCCCTCCGACCCGGCTTCCTGATGCACGTCTGACGCACGAACCCACCATTCGCCCCTCAGTGAGGAGGAAGGCCCCGGTCGGCCGGCCGGGGCCGATGCGACATGACAGTTCAGGTTCCTTCAGATTCTCCGGCAGATTCTCCGGCGGATTCGCCTGCCGATTCTCCGGGCACGCCGGCGGCCGGCGAGGGCGCCACGCTGGACCGATGGGTGTTCGGGTCCGCGGCCGCGCTGGTCGTGGCGTTCATCGCATGGGGCGTGTTCCAGACGGCCTCGCTCAGCGCGGTCGCGTCGGCCGTGCTCGCCGGCGTCGTGCGTGGCGGGGGCTGGGCCTTCGTGCTCGGGGCGAGCGGGTTCGTCGTGTTCGCACTGTGGCTGGCGTTGAGCCGCTACGGCCGGATCCCGCTGGGCCGCGACGACGAGGGGCCCGAGTTCCGCACGACCTCCTGGATCGCGATGATGTTCAGCGCTGGCATGGGAATCGGGCTGATGTTCTACGGCGTGAGCGAGCCGCTCGCCCACTTCACCAGCCCACCGCCGGAGACCGCGGCTTCAGGCACCCCCGAGGCGTTCGACGTCGCGATGGCCACCACCCTGTTCCACTGGACGCTGCACCCCTGGGCGATCTACGCGGTCGTGGGGCTCGCCATCGCCTACAGCACGTTCCGGCGCGGGCGGCGCTCGCTGATCAGCTCGGCGTTGGAGCCGCTGCTGGGCGGCCGCCGCTTCGGAGGCCCGCTCGGCCGGGCGGTCGACGTCATGGCGATCTTCGCGACGCTCTTCGGCTCGGCCGCGTCGCTCGGCCTGGGCGCCCTGCAGATCGGCGGCGGGCTGCAGGCCGGCGGGTTCCTGGCGAGCGCGCCCGCCGCGCTGCTCGTGGTCGTCATCGTCGTGCTGACCATCGCGTTCGTGGCCTCCGCCGTGAGCGGCATCGCCAAGGGCATCCAGTGGCTGTCGAACATCAACATGGTGCTGGCCGCGGTGCTGGCGGCGTTCGTGTTCGTCGCCGGGCCGACGATCGTCATCCTCGACCTCCTCCCCACCGCGATCGGCGACTACTTCGGCAACCTCGCCCAGATGGCCGCCCGCACCGCCGCCGCGGGCGGTGATGCCACCGAGGCCTGGCTGTCCGGGTGGACGGTCTTCTACTGGGCCTGGTGGATCTCCTGGACCCCGTTCGTCGGGATGTTCATCGCCCGCATCAGCCGCGGCCGCACGATCAAACAGTTCGTCGCCGGCGTCATCCTCGTGCCCAGCGCGGTCAGCCTGGTCTGGTTCGCGATCTTCGGTGGGGCGGCCGTGAGCATCCAGCGCGCGGGGACCGACCTCGCGTCGGCGTCGCCGGAGGCGCAGCTGTTCGGCGTGCTCGACGCGTACCCGCTCGGCGCCGCGCTCGGCATCGTCGCGATGGTCCTGGTCTCGATCTTCTTCGTCTCGGGCGCCGATGCGGCCTCGGTGGTGATGGGGACGCTCTCGCAGCGTGGCTCGCTGCGCCCGTCCCGCGGCATCGTGATCTTCTGGGGCGTCGTGATGGGCGCGATCGCCGCCGTCATGCTGCTCGTCGGCGGCGACGACGCGCTCACCGGCATCCAGAACCTCACGATCATCATGGCCGTGCCGTTCGGACTGGTGATGGTCCTGCTGTGCTTCGCGTTGACCAAGGACCTCCGCCACGACCCGCTGATGCGCAGGCACGACCGGTCCCGCCAGGCCGTGGAGCAGGCCGTGGACTACGGCATGCAGAACTACGGCGACCGCTTCTTCCTCAACGTCAAGTGCGCGCCCGGGGCGACACCGCCGGAGCCGGCCGAGACGGATGACGACCTCGAGGAGGAGCGGCCGGTCGCGGTCCGCGCGCTGCCGCGGCTGTAGTGCCGAGCGCCCCTCCCCGAGGTGAGGTCTGCGCGACCGGAGTGATCCGGGTCGCTGTCAGCTTGTGCCCGCGGGCAACCAGGCATTCACCTTGTCCTGGTTGGCCTCGACCCACTTCTTGGCGGCCTCTTCGTCGGAGAGCTTGTCGACGGCGATCGAGCGCGCCACCGAGTTCTGGTCGTCGTTGGTCCACTGGAACTTCTTGGCCAGCTCCGCGGCCGGGCTCCCCGAGCCGGCGAACTTCGCGCTCGCGATCTTGTTCAGGTCGTACGGCGGGTAGTCGCACGCCACCTTCGCCGGGTCGGCGTCGCACCCCTCGGTGTACGGGGGCAGGCTCACGCGGGCGAGCTTCATCTCCTCGAAGAACCACTGCGGCTCGTAGAAGTAGGCGATGAAGAACTGCTTCTGCGCCTCGGCCTGGCGGAACGACTGGATCAGCGCCGTCTCGCTGCCGCCCTGGACGACCTTGAAGTTCAGACCGAGGTTGGTCACCAGCGCGTTGTCGTTGGTCACGTAGGACGGGTCGCCGTCCAGCAGTTGCCCCTTGTCGCCCGACTCCGAGGTCTTGAACTGGTCGGCGTAGTTGTTCAGGTTCTTCCAGTCCAGGATGTCCGGGTGCGCCTGCGCCAGCCACGGCGGCACGTACCAGCCGATGATCCCCTTGTTGCCGGTCGGCCCGAGGTCGACGGCCGTCTTCTGGTCGGTGATGTACTGCTTGGTGAGATCGGGGTGGCCCCAGTTCTCCAGGATCAGGTCCACCTCGCCGGTGCCGAAGCCCGCCCAGGACACCTGCTCCTTGAGGTCCTTCTTCGTCACGGTGCAGTTGAGCTTGTTCTTGGCGACGTACTCGTAGACCGCCGCGTCGGCCTCGTAGCCGACCCACGGGTTGACCGCGAGGTTGACCGTGCCGCACGGGGCTCCCGAGCCGCCGCCGGAGCCGCCGCCCCCTCCGCCTCCGACCGTCGCCCCGCCGCAGCCGGTCAACGCCAGCGCCGCCGCGGCGACGAGCGCCACCTG
Source organism: Pseudonocardia adelaidensis (assembly GCF_039543345.1). Classification (NCBI taxonomy): domain Bacteria; kingdom Bacillati; phylum Actinomycetota; class Actinomycetes; order Pseudonocardiales; family Pseudonocardiaceae; genus Pseudonocardia; species Pseudonocardia adelaidensis. Next base: position 70,590 of record NZ_BAABJO010000038.1, read on the forward strand.
CACGCGCCGCCAGGTTCGAACGGTGTCTGCCACTGGTGCCACCTCCTTCATCGAGCACCACGGGCGCGGCGTGCCGCCGCCTGGGTGATGCGGTCGAGCATGATCCCGAGGAGCACGATGGCCACCCCGGCGGCGAGGCCCTTGCCGAACAGGCTGCCCTGGGAGAACCCCGCGACCACGTCGAAGCCGAGCGCGCCCGCCCCGACCAGGCCGCCGACCACGACCATCGACAGGACGTAGATCAGGCCCTGGTTCGTCGCCAGGGTGAGCGCGCTGCGCGCCATCGGCAGCTGCACCTTGGTGATGAGCTGCCGGGTGCTCGAACCGGATGCCGTCGCCGCCTCGACGGTGACCGCCGGTACCCCGCGGATGCCGTCGGCGATGATCTTCATGGCGACGGGCGCCGCGAAGACCACGGCGGCCACGACCGCCGTGAACCGGCTCGCGGCGAAGAGTGCCAGGAACGGCACGAGGTAGACGAACGCCGGCATGACCTGGGCGGCGTCGAGCACCGGCCGGATCGTTCTGTCCGCGCCGGCGCTGCGCCCCATCCAGACCCCGCCGACGACGCCGAGCACCATCACGATCGCCGTCGCGACCAGGGTGGCGGCCAGCGTGGCCATCGCGTCGGCCCACAGCCCGGTGCCGATGAGCAGGGCCAGGCAGATCGCCGCGGTGATCGCCGCACGCGCCCCGCCCAGCAGCGCGGCCAGCGCGAGCACGACCGCGCAGACCAGCCACCAGGGCGACTGGACGAGCAGGGCCTCGACGCTGTCCAGCACCACCCTGCTGAAGCCGTCCTTGAAACCGGCCGTGATGACCGAGAGGTTGGTCTGCGCCCATGTGGTGAGCGCGTCGGCGAAGCGGGAGATCGGGCCGCCGACCCCGAAGTCGGTGGTGGGGAACGTGGAGGCCCAGACGTACCGGTAGGACAGGACCACGCAGGCCACGGTCACGGCCGCGCCCGCGCCGAGCAGCACCTGTCGCCGCCGGTGCTCACGGGGTGACGGGGCGTGCGTCGACTCGGCCCGCGCGGCCGCGGCGGTGGTGACGCGGTCCAGCACGATCGCGATCACCACGATGGCGAGACCCGCGTTGAAGGCGGTGCCGACGTCCAGGGTCTCGAGCGCCTTGATCACCGTCTTGCCGAGGCCCGGGGCGTCGATGAGCGCGGCGATGGTCACCATCGACAGAGCGGCCATGATCGTCTGGTTGACGCCGAGCACGATCGTGCGGCGGGACATGGGCAGCAGGACCTTGGTGAGGGTCTGCCACCGGGTGGAGCCCATGGACTCGGTGGCCTCGACGGTGGTGCGGGGCACCGCGCGGATCCCGTGCGCGGTGATCCGCACGACGGGCGGCATCGCGTAGATCAGGGTCGCGATCGTGGCCGACGCCGGGCCGATGAGGAAGAACAGCGTCAGCGGCGCGAGGTAGACGAACGTCGGCATCGTCTGCATGAAGTCGAGCACCGGCGTGATCGCCCGGTTGACCCGGTCCGATACGCCCGCCCAGACCCCGAGGGGGATCCCGATCAGGAGGCAGACCAGCACCGCCGCCAGGGTCAGCGCGAGGGTGTCCATTCCCTCCTGCCACAGGCCCTGCAGCCCGATGAACAGCAGCCCCACGATCGTGAGCAGCGCCACCTTGATGTTGCCGAACACCCAGGCGGCGAAGCCGGACACGGCGACCACGCCGAGCCAACCCAAGAGCGGCGCGGGTCGGCCGAACGCGGGCTGGCTGATCAGGCCCTGGATCAGCGTGACGAGGGTGTCGATCGCCAGCCTGATCTCGTTGAAGACGTACAGGAAGATCGGGTTGGTGTTGCGGCTGGCGTTGACCGCCGTGTTGAGATCGTTGAGCCAGCTGTGCAGCGGGGTGAGGTCGGACGAGGCGAGCGTGAGCGTGTTGACGCCGCGCAGCGGGACCCACAGCACGAGCCAGGCGACCAGCACGGCGACGACCGCGGTGCGGGTGCTGACCGCCCACTCGCGGAGCCGGGGCTGCGCCAGGGTGGCCATCAGATGTCCGCATCCGCGATGATCCCGAGGATCTCCTCGTCGCCGACGATGCCGACGACCTTCCCGTCAGCGACGACCCGGATGGGCTTCTCCGCTGCGAGGACGGCCCGGGTCGCCTCCCGGACGATCACGTCCTGGCCCAGCTCCGGTCCGTCGGTCGGGTCGTCGGGGCGTACCGGCCGCATGATCCAGCGCAAGGTCAGTACGTGCGCCCGTGACACGTCGCGGACGAAGTCGCGGACGTAGTCGTCGGCGGGGGCGCCGACGAGCTCGTCGCCGCTCCCGATCTGCACCATCGCGCCGTCGCGCATGATCAGGATCCGGTCGCCCAGCTTGAGGGCCTCCGACAGGTCGTGGGTGATGAAGACCATCGTCTTCCCGACCTCTTTGTGCAGCCGGATGATCTCGTTCTGCATGTCTCGCCGGATCAGCGGGTCGAGCGCGGAGAACGGCTCGTCGAACAGGAGCACGTCCGGGTCGCTCGCCAGGGCCCTGGCCAGGCCGACCCGCTGCTGCATGCCGCCGGAGAGCTGGTCGGGGTAGGAGCGCTCGTACCCCGACAGGCCGACCAGCTCGATCACCTCGCCGGCCCGCTTCGTGCGCTCGGCGCGCCCGATGCCGCGGATCTCCAGTCCGTAGGCCACGTTCTCGACCACCCGCCGGTGTGGCAGCAGGCCGAAGTGCTGGAAGACCATGGAGATCTTCCGGCGGCGCAGGTCGCGCAGCCTGCCCTGGTCGGCCGCGATGATGTCCTCGCCCTCGAACTCGAGACGGCCCGACGTCGGCTCGATCAGCCGGGTCAGGCAACGCACGAGCGTCGACTTCCCCGAGCCGGAAAGCCCCATCACGACGAACATCTCGCCCGGGGCGACGTCGAAGGTCACGTCGCGTACGGCGGCCGTGCATCCGGTGCGCTCGAGCAGCTCGCGTCTGCTCAGCGCACACAGCTCGGGCGAGGCCGGGACCGCGTCGGCCCTGGGTCCGAAGACCTTCCAGAGATCGCGCACCGCGATCACAGGCTCACGGGGGGCAGTCGGCACCGTCTCGGCCGTTCCTCGCACCGTGTCCGTAGCGCTCGCTTCCGGCATCTGGCTCACCGCCTCGTCGGTGTGAGGCGCACCACTTATGCGCCGGAGCATCGTATGTCCGCCGGGGGGTGGGTCAAGAGACGATGCGATCACAGAACGGGTTACGCGGCGTCGGTGGGGCTGGGCCCACCGTCCCGAGATCGCTCCCCGGCGGCCCGGGACCGCGCCAGCTCCAGGAGGTTCACCGCCGGCCGGGCGGCTCTGGTGGCGGGTATGGCGGCCGACATCGTGGCTGCCGGCTCCGCAGGGTCGACCGGCCGGTAGCGGGCGCCCGGTATGCGGAGGTTGCTCGTGCTCCCGGGCACCAGGGAGACCGCGAGCCCCGACGCCACCAGGGCGACGAGCGTGTGGTCGTTGGAGGCCTCGTACACGACGTCGGGGGCGAAGCCGGCCCGGTCGCATGCGCCGATGATCGTGTCGAACGCCTCGGGCGCGTCGGCGCGCGGGAACAGGACGAACGGCTCGCCGGCCAACGCGGCGAGCGGCACCCGCTCGGCGCGGGCGAGCTCGTGGTCCTCGGGTAGGGCGGCGACGAGCGGTTCGGCGCGCAGCGGCCACAGGCTCACCCCGGGGTGTGGCGCGCTGCTGCGGAGGAACCCGATGTCGATCCTCCCCTGGCCGAGGGCCTCGAGCTGCGGAACGGCCTCCATCTCGTAGACGAGCGGCAGGACGGCGGGGTAGGCCGCGCGGAACGCGGGCAGCAGGTCGAGCAGCACGCCCGAGAATCCGGACGCGACGCTGCCGACCCGCACGGCGCCCGTCCGGCCGTGCTCGACCTGCCGGACGATCCGGGTCGCCTCGCCGGTGCGGGCGAGCACCATGCGGGCCTCGCCGAGCAGTGCCGTGCCCGCCGTGGTGAGCCGTACGCCGCGTGGGCCGCGCTCGAACAGGCGGACCTCGAGCTCGCGCTCCAGCTTGCCGATCTGCTGGCTGAGCGGCGGCTGGGCGATCCCGAGGCGAGCGGCGGCACGGGTGAAGCTGAGCTCCTCCGCGACCGCGACGAAGTAGCGGAGGTGGCGCAGCTCCATCCAGGGAATATATGCCGGACGTCTGGCGGGCGGCACCGATCCGTATTGGACATATGGCTGCTCCACGCCTTCACTGCGAGGACACCCAGGACACGACCAACGGAGGTGCGGTCCGCATGGGCAACGGCCAGGTGCTCCTCGACGACGTCCCGCTCTCGCGGTTCCACCTGCGGGTGAGCGCGTACACGACCGGCGGCATGTTCTGCGACGGCTACATCCTCGGGATGATCGGCGTCGCGCTCGCGGTCTGGGCCCCGCAGATCGGGATGTCCGCCACCTGGGAGGGGCTGATCGGCGCCTCCGCCCTGGTCGGGATCTTCCTCGGCAGCCTGGTGTTCGGGCCGGTCACCGACCGGGTGGGACGGCAGACGATGTACGTCGCCGACCTCGCCCTGTTCGTCGTCGGCTCGGTGCTGCAGCTGTTCGTGAGCGAGCCGTGGCAGCTGGTCGTGCTGCGGCTGGTCATGGGGATCGCGATCGGCGCCGACTACGCGATCGGGGCGGCGCTGCTGTCGGAGTTCCTGCCGCGCAAGCAGCGGGGGCCGCTGCTCGCGAGCCTCAACGCCGTGTGGACGGTCGGGTTCGTGGTCGCGTTCGTGGTCGGCTACCTCGTGCGCGGCCTCGGGGACGACTCCTGGCGGTGGATGCTGGCGTCCAGCGCGGTGCCCGCGATCATCGTTCTGTGCCTGCGGCTGGGCACCCCGGAGTCCCCGCGGTGGCTGGCGGCGCACGGCCGGCACGCGGAGGCCGACGAGGTGCTCCGGACGTTCTTCGGCCCGAACGTCGTGCTGGGGCCGGAACCGCCGTCGCCGCGGCGGGCGCGGATCGCGGAGCTGTTCACCCCCCGCTGGCGGCAGCGCACCGCGTTCGCCTCGCTGTTCTGGTTCTGCCAGGTGCTGCCCTTCTTCGCGCTGTTCACGTTCGCCCCGGACGTGCTGTCCGCGCTCGGTCTCGACGACGAGTTCACCGGCGGGCTGATCCTCAACCTGTTCCAGCTGGCCGGCGCCGTGGTCGGCGTCGTGATCATGAACCGGCTGGCCCGGCGAGGGTTCGTCCTGTGGTCGTTCGTCGTGCTCGCGGTCTCGCTGCTTCCGCTCGCACTGGCGGCGAGCCCGTCCGTGACGGTCGTGATCGCCGCGTTCGCGGTGTTCGCGTTCACCGTCTCGGCGGCCGGCAACCTGGAGACCGTCTACCCGTCGGAGCTCTTCCCCACCGAGCTGCGGGCGACCGGCGTGGGGTTCGCGGCATCGATGAGCCGGGTCGGCGCGGCGATCGGGACGTTCCTGCTGCCGCTCGGCCTCGAGCACCTGGGCAACCGGGCGACGATGACGATCGGCGTCGCGGTGCTGCTCCTCGGTGCCCTCGTGTCGTGGGCGTGGGCGCCGGAGACGCGCCACCTGGCGCTGACCGAGGCGAGCGGGGGAGACGCGGCACGAGCGGGGGAGCCGGTCTGATGGACGCGGAGTTCGGCGTCGTCGGCGTCGGGACGATGGGCGCGATGACGGCGTGGCAGCTCGCCCGGCGTGGCGCGTCGGTGCTGGGCTTCGAGCAGTTCGCGCCGGGGCACGACCGGTCGGGGGCGGGCGGGGAGACCCGGATCTTCCGCACCGCCTACCTGGAGGGCGCCGAGTACGTGCCGCTCCTGCTGGCCGCGCAGCGCGAGTGGCGCGACCTGGAGGCCGAGTGCGGGGACGCCCTGCTCACGATGAACGGCGGCCTCATGATCGGTGACGCCGAGGGGGGCCTGCTCCGCAGCGTCCTCGCGAGCATCGCGGCGCACGACCTGCCGCACGACGTCCTCGACGCCGACCGGGCCGCCGCCCGCTATCCCCAGCACCGGCTCCGGCCGGGCGAGGCGATGGTCCTCGACCACCAGGCCGGATACCTGCGCCCCGAGCTCGCCGTCCTCATGGCCGCCCAGCGCGCCGAGGAGCTCGGAGCACGGATCGTGCGGCACGAGCCGGTGGTCGCCATCGCCCCGGACGACGACGGCGTCACGATCACGACGGCGGGTCGGTCCTGGCGGGTGGGGGAGGTCGTCGTCAGCGCGGGCGCGTGGACGCAGCGCCTGCTCCCGGGCGCGGCGCCCGACCTGGACGTGCAGCGGCTGGTGATGACGTGGTTCGCCGCGCGCGACCCGGCGGCGTTCTCCGCGGATCGGTTCCCGGTCTTCATCCGGCACACCGGAGGCTACGACATCTCCGGCTGGCCGAGCATCGACGGCGCCAGCGTCAAGGTGGCCGTCAACTACGGCTACGACCGGGTGGGCGATCCGGACCGGCTCGACCGTGGCGTCGACGACGGCCTGCTGCGCCTGATCCGCTCGGCGGTCGGCGAGCTGCTGCCTGGGCTGGTCCCCGAGCCGGTGCGGGTGAGCGCGTACATGGACGGCTACACGGCCGACCACCACGCCGCACTCGGCCGGGTGCCCGGGGTGCCGCGCACGCTGATCGCGTGCGGGTTCTCGGGGCACGGGTTCAAGATGGCACCGGCCATCGGGAAGGCGCTGGCCGAGCTGGCCGTGCAGGGGTCGACGGACCTGCCCGTCGGCCACCTCGACCCGGGGCGGCTGCGCGACCGGGAGCGTCCGGCGCGCCGGACGGTGGCGGCCGAGCTCGCGGCCGCGTGACGCAAGGAGAGGAGCACATGGACGCGAAGGTGGCCGTGATCGGCGTCGGCAGCATCGGTTCGATGACGCTGTGGCAGCTCGCCAGGGGCGGGGTCGACGCCATCGGCTTCGAGCAGTACGCACCCGGCCACGACCAGGCCGCGGCGGGTGGTGAGTCCCGGATCTTCCGCACCGCGTACCTCGAGGGCCCGCAGTACGTGCCGCTGCTGCTGCGCGCCCGTGAGCTGTGGCGGGAGCTGGAACGGGAGTCCGGGCGCCCGCTGCTCACGCTGTGCGGCGGTCTCATGATCGGCGCGGGTGGGTCGGAGGCGATGCGCAACGTCGTGGAGTCCGCGACGTCCTTCGACCTGCCGCACGAGGTGCTGGACGCCGCCGAGATGGGGCGCCGGTACCCGCAGCACCGCATGCTGCCCGGGGAGACGGCGGTGCTCGACGAGTGGGCCGGCGTGCTGCGCCCGGAGTTCGCGGTGCTCGCCGCCGCCCAGGCGGCCCGGGCGCGCGGGGCCCGCGTGGTGACCGGGTGCCGGGTCACCGGGGTCGAGCCGAGCGCCGACGGCGTGCGCGTGCACACCCCGGAGCGCAGCTACACGGTGGAGCAGGCGGTCGTCACGGCCGGGCCGTGGACGGCGCGGTTCGCCCCCGGCCTCGCCCGGCACATCACGCCGAAGAAGCTCGTGATGACCTGGTACCCGGCCCGCGACGTGGCCGCGTACACCCCGGACTCGTTCCCGATCTTCATCCGGGAGTCCGGCGACGTGCACATCTTCGGCATCCCGACCCTCGACGGCGGCTCGGTGAAGGTCGCGCCGCACGCGTCGTACGGGGACCTGGCCGACGCCGACGACCTCGACCGCAACGTCGCGGCCGCCGAGCTCGAACCGATCAACGCCGCCGTGGAGCGCCTGCTGCCCGGGCTGGACCCGACGCCGGTGCGCGTCTCCACCTACGTGGACGCCTACACCACCGACGGGCACGCCGTGGTCGGGCGGATGCCGGGCGCCGAGAACGTGTGGGTGCTCGGTGCGTTCTCCGGGCACGGGTTCAAGATGGCGCCCGCCTTCGGGCAGGTCGCCGCCGAGCTCGTCACGGAGGGCAAGACCAGCCTGCCGATCGAGCACCTCGACCCGGCCCGGTTCGCCGGGTGAGAGCTCACCCTCCCGACGCCTCGGCCACCGACCGGGGGAAGCGCGTCCTGGTGAACGTCATCGCGCCGGCAGGCACCATCCAGGGCAGCACCGTGACCGAGAAACGCCCCGCCGCGACGGCCGGGTCCACCGCCGTGAGCTCGCGGGCCGCGCTCCGGTGGCACGGCGAGGATGGACAGCCCACGCAACGGCTCGTCGTCGCCGCCGAGGAGCGGGCCCGCGGCGAGCAGGTACCCGGCATCGTGCAGCGCGGTCAGGTGGGCCAGGTGGGCGTCCTGCAGTGCGCGGGCCGCTTCCTCGTCCAGGCGGGGAGCGTCGGGTCGCTGGACGAGCAACGCCATCGTGTAGTGCTCGAACATCATCGGACGGCTCGATCGGAGGTGAGGTCGAGGTCGAGCCACTCGATGGTGGTGGTCCCCGGCACCTCGGTGCCCGGTGGCTCGGGGAACCACAGCTCGCCCATCAGCCGCTCGGCGACGTCGGCGAGATCGGAGGGTGCGCTGTTGCCGGGAGTACTCGATCTCATCCGGCGCTCCTGTCTGCGACCGTGGAGGTGGAGCGCGCGATCGGGAGCAGCCGCCGACGTGCTGTGGGGCGGGCAGAGCCACTCGATGCCGTCGATGCGGCGATCGTTCATTCAGCACCCGCGAGTGGATGCAACGACGAGTTCACCCTGCCCGTGGTCGGTAGTGTACCCCTGAACGAGGTGGCCGGTGACGGTGGCCGTGCCGACCGCAAGCGCAGGTGGCACGAGGTCATCGGCCGATCTATCGCACCTTCTCCGGGATGTGGTCGATGGCGTGCAGCACATGCACGGCAAGGTCCGTCGCGTCCTTCTCGCTGAGCTTCGAGTTCTGCATCAGGGCATGAGCGACGAGCCGGATGCGCTGCTCATAGAGCGAGATGTAGCTCTTGGCGCCGTTTTCCATTCTTGACCCTTCCGTGGAACGACGACGGTCGGCCCATCCGGGCGTCGACCGTCGGTAGGTGGCGGTACAGATCAGGCGCCCGCTGTGCCGAGGGCCTGGTCGCCGTCGGAGCGCGGGCGCGCGGAGCCGGTGGCGTGGAGCAGCGCGTCGATGCGGTCGTTGTTGGCTCGGCGTCCCGCTGCCAGCAACGCATCGTGCGCCGCCTGCGGCGTCGCCTCCGGCGGTACGACCAGGAGGGTGAGCTGGTGGCCGGCGCTCAGGACGTCGATCGTGGCGGGATGCTGCGAGCGGTAGCCGGAGAGCCGCACGCGCCGACCGTCGAGCGTGACCCTGCGCGGCGAGGGGCCCCAGGCGTCGAGGTTGTAGCTCACGCTCTCGACGGGACCCATTCGGACCGCGAGCACGGCCAACAGCGCCGGAAGCTCGACCGGAAGGTCACGCGAGCGGGGCCACCATCCACCGTCGACGAAGCCCGTGACGGGTGCGCGCGGCTTCAGGCGCAGGCGAAGGTGATGGCTGTCAGAGGCGCCAGGTGGCGCGCTGCGGGTGATGGCCGGCGACGTCATGTCGGTGCTCCGTCCTCGGACGCGGACGTCCGCCATCAGCTTTCGCCGAGGACGACATGGGCTCGAGCGCCCAGGTACTGGCTGAACCCGACAGATCCGACGCTACACCCGTTGACGCTTGGGAGAGGCGGTGCGACCAGCGCTGGACCGCAGACGGGCCCGGGTCTAGCCTGATCCGGCGGTCTCGCCCCAGACCCCGGTACCCGCTGTCAGTGCGCCAGGCCGGGCAGGAGTGAGCGAGATGACGCTGCCGCACTCCATCTCGGCAGACGTCTGTGCGATGTCGAACAAGTGGAGCCATCGCCCGTCGCCCGCCGGAACGCAACGGGCGATCTCGGGGAACGGGCGGTGGCCCTGCGCCTGGAGGGGGACGCGTGGGTCACCGGCTGTCGTCGGGCCCCGGCCGGCACGTCACGGCCGAGGCCCGATGAGCCGGTAGCAGCCGGCATCCAGCGTGCCGCGCGGACCCGCGCCGACCGCGCAGGGGTCAACCGCATCGGAGATCCTCATGAGCACCGCCGCAGTTGGTCACGTCGAGTACGTGCACCATGTCTGGCCGGCCCGACCCGTGCACCTGGCCTCGATCCGCGCGGAGGTCCGCCGGTGGCTGGCCCCGCTCGGACTCACCGAGGACACCCAGGAGGACATCGTCCTGGCCGCGAACGAGGCGGCCAGCAACGCGGCCGAGCACGCCTACCTGCCTGTCACCGTCGGGGACACGGTCGAGCTGACCTTTTGGGTCGAAGCCCGCGCCGTCTGGATCGAGATCGTGGACCATGGCCGCTGGCAGGCTCCCGCGCCCCGCCCCGGCGCTCGCGGCCACGGATTGAAGATGATGAGCAACCTCGTCGATACGGTGCTGCTCCACTACGACGGCCGCGGCACCCGCGTGCTGCTCCGCCACCCGGCCGTGGCACCTCACGATCAGCGGTGAGCGAGCCGATCCGCCGGAGAGCAGCACGGTGCGCAGATCCTCGGCTGCTACCGCGGCGCGGCAGGTTGCGGTGGACGTCCGCCCGCTGGGACGTGGATGACCGCGGCCGCGGAGGGGCTCGGGGTGCGGATCGGACGCAGCAGCACGGTGACGCCGAGCGCGGCCATCCACAGCCCCCAGCCGGTGCTGCCGAGTAGCCCGGCGAGATCCCACACGGGGAAGCCGGGTACGGCCGTGGCGAGGATGTCGGCCTGGTTCAGCAGGTAGAGCGTGCTGACGGCGAGCCCGGTGACGCCGAGCCAGCGGGGCAGGACGCGGGAACGCAGGATGACCACGCTGAGGGTGGCCGACCAGCCGATGACCAGCACCTGCCCCAGGTGTTCGCCCAGCAGCGCCCCGCCGAACTGGTGCTGCGCCGCCCACGCGGCCTCCACCGCGGCCCGGGTGACGGGGTCGCCGGAGACGAAGGACCGGGCAAGCGGCGGGACCACGAACACCCAGCGCAGGAACCCGATCAGTGACAGCAGCACCGACGTGGCGCCCGCCCAGGTGGCGACGCGCAGAACCGGGTCGTCGCGCCGGCCGAGTACTGCGGGGAGCAACAGGATCGGCACGGCCAGGATCGCGTAGGTCCACGCGGTGGCGAACCAGGTCCACACCAGGCCCGTGCCGCCCTCGACGACCGCGGGCAGCACCACGTCGGGGGGCTCCCGCAGGATGTCGGGCCAGTCGAACGTGGCGGACAACACCGTCGCAGCCGCCGCGAACGCCGCGGCGCCCACCACGAACAGCGCCCCGGTCGTCCGGCGAAGCTCGTCGCCCGCTCTCATGGGTCCCATCTCGGCCTCACCTCTGGATCGCGAGCACGACCGGCAGCGCATCGAGCATCAGGACAAGGCACCGATTCGCGAGCCGTCTGGGACTCGGGAGGGACACCGACCTCGTTAGCACGCCCATCGGCGGAGCCGCCCACGACGTGATCTTGCGAGTGGGCCGGCGACCAGGCGGGCTGACCACTCCGCACCCGGTCCACCGACGGTCCCCGGTCCGGTGGCCGTAGGGGAGTAGGGTTCACACGTCGGCTCGGTGTCCGATCTGGTCCCCGTCGTGCTCGTGTCGCCTACACGCTGGACGGGAAGTCGCGCGATGATCAGTCCGCCGGGTACGACCCCGATGGGACGGCCCTGCCGTGCCTGAGCTGGGCGTGGTCACGCGCACGCTCCTGGGCATCGCCCGGAACGGCGCGGACGAGCGGATCCTGGCGACGGCGATCTGCCGGGCATACGTCGACGGGCTCGGGGTCGACGGCGCCTCGATCTCGGTGCTCACCGCCACCGAGGCCCGCGAGACGCTGTCGGCCACGGACGACACGGCGGAACTGCTGGAGGAACTGCAGTTCGCCTTGAACGAGGGGCCGTGTGTAGAGGCAGCGACGACCGGCAACCCCGTCCTCGTGCCGGACGTGCACGACACGACGGACGCGGCACGGTGGCCCGTCTTCGCCGCCGCGGTCACCGAGCAGACCGACGGCCGGGCACTGTTCGCGCTACCGCTCCAATGGGGCGCGGTCAATCTCGGCGTCCTGGACCTGTACCGCCGTCTGCCGGTCACGCTGAGCGACGCGCAGCGCCGCGACGCCATCGGTGCCGCCGACGTGGCCACGTTGATGATGCTCGGGCTCCGCACCGATCCCGGCGGCGACGACTGGCTGGACACCGCCGTCGCGAGCCGGGCGGAGGTGCACCAGGCCACCGGGATGGTGCTGGTCCAGCTCGGGGTGAGCGCACCGCAGGCCTTGGCCCGGTTGCGCGCCTACGCGTTCGTCCACGACCGACTGCTCATCGATGTCGCCCGCGACGTGGTGGCTCGACGGCTCAGCTTCGCCGAGGATGTGGAGTAGCGATGGAACCATGTGAGGGGCGTGTGTCGTGAGTCGGTCACGTACCGATCGCGAGCGGTCGGCCAACCAGGCGTTCGTCGCGCTGGCGGACACCATGGTGGCCGACTACGACGCCATCGACCTGCTCGATCGTCTGATCGGCTTCTGCGTGGACCTCCTGCCCGCGGACGCCGCCGGCATCGTGCTCGGCGACGCCAGACGGGAGCTGCGCGTCGTCGCGGCATCCAGCGAGGCGGCCGAGCTGATGGAGCTGCTGCAGCTGCAGAGCGACGAGGGACCGTGCCTCGACTGCTTCCAGAACGCGGCGCCCGTGAGCATCGCGGACCTGGGCGACGCGGTGGACCGGTGGCCGAGATTCGTGGCCGCGGTGGCCGAGCGCGGACAGTTCCGCGCGGTGCACGCGCTGCCGCTGCGTCTGCGCGGTCAGGCGATCGGCGCGTTGAACCTGTTCGACCGCGAACCGGGACCGCTCCCCGAGCACGACCTGGCCCTCGGCCAGGCGTTGGCCGACGTGGCCACCATCGGCATCCTGCAGGAACGGGCGATCCGCCGTGCCGAGGTCGTCAACGAACAACTACAGATGGCGCTGACCAGCAGGGTGACCATCGAGCAGGCCAAGGGCGTGCTGAGCCAGCATTTCGGGGACGACGTGGAAGCGGCGTTCGACCGGCTCCGGCGCTATGCGCGGAGCCGGAACGAGAAGCTCGCCGGCGTCGCCGGCAAGGTGGTCCGCCGTGAGCTCGACCCCGCCGTGTTCGCACGGCCCTCGGGCCCCCCTCATCGGGCACCGGCACCGCGTCCCTGACCGTCCGTAGCGGATCTCCAGCGGTATGTCCCCGTGCCTCGGCGCGCCCCGCGATCGCCCTCGCCGACGGCGCGGAGCCGGGGTGCTGCCTGCCGCCGAGATCCTGACGCGTTGCAGCGATCGACTCCGAGCCGGCCGGTAAGGCGTATCCGTCTTCGAGCGCCTGGTCCGGGTGATGGGAGTAGGCTGTGTGTTGCAGAAGGATTTCAGGCGGGCCTTCGGATCGTTTTCGTTCTGTGTCCGGAGTCGGATCTCGATCGCCTCATTCCGCGCCGAGCTGCGAGACAGAACGGAAGGTCGGCGATGATCACATTTCTCGGGGCATTGATCTTCGTGACGGTCATCATGATCGGTACGCTCGACCGCAACAGTGGCCTGCGCCTCCTCCAGAAGTACGAGTCGCCGCGGCACCCGGGTCCGCGCCGCGATCCGTCGAAGCCCGCAGGTCGACGACGCCGCGCCGGCGACTCCTGACCTGGTAGCGGTCCAGGGTGGGCATCGTGATCTCCCCAGGCGGTGGTGATCCTCAGGCGGCCGCGGAACGCGCCGGGCCGACGGTGCGCCCGAGGAAGCCGCGGACGTAACCCACCGCCGTGTCGAGCGCGCTCTCCAGCAGGAAGTGGCCGCCGTCGATCAGGTGGATCTCGGCGTCGGGGAGGTCGCGGGCGAAGGCGGTCGCCCCGGCCGGACCGAAGATCTCGTCGCCGTTGCCCCAGATCGCCAGCAGCGGGACCTGGCTGGAACGGAAGTACTGGTGCACCGCCGGGTAGAGCGGCGGGTTGGAGGCGTAGTCGCGGAACAGGGCGAGCTGGATCTCGGCGTTGCCCGGCCGGTTGACCTCGGCGTGGTCGACGGCCCAGGTGTCGGGGTCGACGAGGTCCGGCTCCGCGACGCCCGTGAGGTACTGCCAGCGGATGGCGTCGATGCCGATCGCGCCGCGGACCGGCTCCTCGGTGTCGGGGCCGGGCGTGCGGTGGTAGGCCCACAGCGGGGCCCAGAAGGACTCCACCAAGCCGTCGTCGTAGGCGTTCCCGTTCTGGCTGATGATCGCCTGCACGGCGGCGGGGCGGCGCAGGGCGAGGCGCCAGCCGATGGGGGCGCCGTAGTCCTGCACGTACATCGCGAACCGCTCGATGCCGAGCCGATCGAGCAGGCCCTGGGTGATGTCGGTCAGGGCGTCGAAGGTGTACGTGAACTCCGACGTCGGTGGGGTCGCCGACTGACCGAAGCCGATGTGGTCGGGAGCGATGACGTGGTAGCGGTCTGCCAGCGCGGGGATCAGGTGCCGGAACATGCGCGAGCTCGTCGGGAAGCCGTGCAGCAGCAGCACGACCGGTGCGCCGGCCGGGCCGGCCTCCCGGTAGAAGACCCGCTGCCCGTCGACGGTGGTGGTCCGGTGGCGCACCTCGGCCATCTCTAACTCCTATACGTTGGTTTGACGGTTAGTGCCTGAGTCATGACACACCTCTGTGGCTAACTTGTCAACTGCCTCGTAGGGGTTAGTATCGAGTCATGCCCCATCCGGTCGCCCGCGAGGACGAGGTCCTGCTCCTCGAGCTGCTGAACAGCACGCCCGTCGTCGACGGCGTACAGCGCGACCTGCTGGCGGTCGACGGCGAGGCGGGGGAGTGGGCCCGGGCCAGGGGCGGCTCGGGTGCGTCCGCCGAGATCGCCCGGCTGCGCCGCGTCCGGGACCGGCTCCAGGCGGTCGTCCGGGGCGCCGAGCCTGCGGACGCGCTGGCACCGTTCCTCGACGGCGTGCACCTGGTTCCCGAGCTCGGGAAGGGCGGGTTGAGGTGGACTCTCGACGTCACAGGCGACGCGCGGTTGTCCGCGCGCGTCCTGCTCGCATGGGGGCACCTGCAGGAGACGATGCCCGGCCGGCTTCGGCCCTGCGCAAACGACGAGTGCCGGCTGTTCCTGCTCGACCGCAGCAAGCCCAACAGCGCGCGGTGGTGCTCGATGAAGGTGTGTGGGAACCGGCTCAAGGCACGCCGCCACTACGAGCGCACCCACCGCACGACCTAGTGTCTTCCGGCGGGGGGCACTAGGTCCGCCTGCGGACGCGGTCGGTCGCGATCCGCTGCTGCACCTGCCCGAAGGAGCCCTGCCGCGTGTAGGTCACCAGGAGGCTGCCGATGTCGCGCCGCACCACCACGGCGTCCCGCCAGCGACCGCGGATGTAGGCCACGACGGCCTCACCGGGTGCGACGTCGATGCTGCGGGCGATCGGCTCGGTGTCGGCAGGCGGATCGTCGAGGGAGGCGGTGAAGAGCGCGGGCGCCGCCGGTGCCGGTTCGTCGGCGACGACCGGCGCGTGCCCCGCCTCCTCCGGTCCGCCGGGCTCGTCGTGGGCCTCCTCGGCGCCCCCCACCTCGCCCGGCACGACCACGGTGTCGCCCGCGAGCAGCAGCGCGAGTTCGTCACCGGTCAGCTCGGCCTCCACGACCCGGCCCTCGGGTGTGTCCACCGCGAGGCGCACGACGAGGACGCCGGCCTGGTCCTGCTCGAGGGCGAGCGAGACCCGCAGGTCACGGGTCGACGGCATGGGCCGACGGTACGAGGGGTGCAGCGTGCCCGCGCCGCGCTCGGCCGCGGTCCGTCCGAACGTGTGGGGAAAAGCGCATGATCGAGCGACCACCCCAGTGATCGGCCGGACGCCCGTTCAGCGCCGCCCGCGGGGTGTCCAGTACCGCATCAGGACGCGGAGGACGACCGAGATCTCGAACCGGGTGACCCCGGAGTGGCGGCCGAGGTCCCGGGTCAGGAAGTCGGCGAGGTCGTCCTCGTGGCGGAACAGGCCGTGGTGGATCACGGACGACGTTCCGGCGACGGTGGTGACGTAGCGCGCGGAGGGGTGTGCGCTGAGGGCGGTGGCGATCTCCTGCATGGAGCCCGCCGACGTGGCCAGGGAGATGACGGCCTCGAGGGGGTAGCCCAGCAGCGCCGGTTCGATCTCGACGCGCGGCTGGACGAGCCCCCGGTCCAGCAGCGACTGGGTGAGCCGGTAGGCGGTGGACGCGCTCATCCCGAGCTCGCGGGCGATCTCCGCGGTGCTGGCCCTCCCGTTGCGCTGGAGCACCCGGGCGATGCCGCCCTCCTCGTCGGTGAGCCGGCACGGGCCGTCCGGTGGGGGACCGTGCCGGTGCTCGCCGAGCGCCTCTTCCTGCTCGGCGCCGAGCCGGATCAGCCGCCAGCTCGACCCGGAGCGGTACCTGCGCAGCCCGACCTCGGAATGGGTGCGGTCGACGCCGGGGATCGAGGGCAGCGTCGAGACGAGCAGCGCCGTGGCATCGGCCCGCCGGGGCGGGTGCAGGATGCAGTACACGTCGGCGCGGCCGGTGGTCGCGGCGACGAACTGCGCCTCGTCGAGCTCCGCGACGGCCTCGGCGACCGGCCCGGTGCGGCCGGGGAGCGTGGAGATCCAGACGTGGTGCGGTGTGGCGTCCCCGGCGATCCACCAGGGCACCTGGCCGACGACGCGCATCGCGTGCTGCTCGCGCAGCCTGCTCATCCGGCGGCTGATCGTCCCGGTGGACACCCCGAGCACGTCGGCGAGCACGCGCACGCCCGCGCGCGGCGCGATCTGCAGCGCCGCGACCAGGTCGAGGTCGCCGACCTCGAGCGTCTCCGTCACGTGGGTGTTTCTAGCACGAGGCGGGGATGCGAAGGATGATGCTCGTTGATCGGTCGTGATTGACAGATTCACGCTGTCGAGATCTACTCCTTGGTCGTATCGCCCAAAGGAGGGAAGCGCGTGACCTCGTCGCTGCTGATCCGCAACGCCCACGTGCTCGACGTGGAGTCCGCCGGTTACCGGCCGGCCGACCTGCGCTGTGTCGACGGCAAGGTCGCCGAGGTCGACGACCGGCTCGACGCCCCACCCGACGTGCCGGTACTGGACGTGCGCGGCGCCCACGTACTGCCCGGGCTCGTCGACTGCCACGTGCACGTCAACGCGGTCAGCGGCAACCTCACCCAGGTCGCAGGCCTGCCGCCCAGCTACGTCACCGCGGGGGCGGTCCGGAACATGGGCGCCATGCTGGACCGCGGGTTCACCACGGTCCGCGACACCGGCGGCGCGGACTTCGGCCTCGCCCGCGCGCAGGCGCACGGCATGGTCCGCGGGCCGCGGCTGATCTACGGCGGCAAGTCGCTCAGCCAGACCGGGGGGCACGGTGACAAGCGGCCGGTCGAGGTCAACGTCGTCGACAACCACCCGTGCTGCGCCGGCACCGGGCAGGTCGCGGACGGGGTGGACGAGGTCCGCCGGGCCGTCCGCAACGAACTGCGCCGGGGCGCCCACCACATCAAGGTGCACGCCTCCGGCGGCGTGTCCTCGCTCGGCGACCGGATCACCTCCACCCAGTACTCGATGGAGGAGCTGCGCGCTGCCGTCGAGGAGGCCGAAGCCGCCGAGCGGTACGTCACCGTGCACGCCTACCCGGCCCGTGCCATCAACCGGGCGCTCGAGGCCGGCGTCCGCTGCGTCGAGCACGGGAACCTGCTCGACGAGCGCACCATCGAGCTCCTCCTCGAGCGGGAGGCGTTCCTCGTGCCGACGCTGGTCACCTACGTCGCCCTGAAGCACGAGGGCCGCGAGCACGGGCTGCCCCGGGAGAGCTGGGAGAAGGTCGACGAGGTCATGAGCGGCGGCCTCGGCGCACTGGAACGCGCGGCGCGGGCCGGCGTGCGGATCGCGTACGGCACCGACCTGCTCGGCGCGATGCAGCACCGGCAGAACGAGGAGTTCCGCATCCGCGCCGAGGTGCAGGAACCGATCGACGTCATCCGGTCGGCCACCAGCACCGCGGCCGAGCTCGTCGGCATGGTGGGGGAGATCGGCACCCTCGCGCCGGGAGCGCACGCCGACCTCGTCGTCCTCGACGGCGATCCGCTCCAGGACATCGGGATGCTCGCCGACCCGGCGAACGTGCGCACCGTCGTGCAGGCGGGCGAGATCGTCGCGCGGTCGGAGCGGTCGTGAACGACCCGGTGCCGGTGAACAACACGGTCATCGTCGGCGCGATCGGCGCCTACGTGATCGTCATGATCGTCGTGGGTGCATGGGCGGCCCGGAAGGTCCGCACCAACCACGACTTCATGCTCGCCGGGCAGCGCCTCGGCCGCCTCGTCCTCACCGGCACGCTGCTGGCCACGTGGACGGGCGCAGGCACGATCATCGGCAGGGCCAGCTTCTCCTACACCTACGGCCCGCTGGCCAGCATCTTCTACAGCCTCGGCGCGCCGACCGGCATCCTCATCATGTACCTGTTCCTGGCCAAGCGGGTGCGCCAGTACGGCAAGTACACGGTGCCGGAGATCATGGAGACCCGCTACGGGCCCAGCGTGCGCCTGGTGACCGCGGTGGCGATCCTGCTCGCCTACACCGGGATCATGTCCGAGCAGGTACGCGGGCTCGGGTACATCCTGCACCTCACCACCGACTTCCCCGAGGAGCTCGCCAAGCTCGTCGGGCTCGCCGTGATCGTGTTCCTCGCGTTCAGCGGCGGGTTGCTCTCCGTGGCCTACACCGATGCCATCAGCGCCCTGCTGATCACGATCGCGCTCGTCGGTGGCTTCGTCTTCGTGCTCGTCGCGGTGGGCGGCTTCGGCGGGCTCGCCGAGAGCCTGCCGCCGGACCACATGACCTGGAGCGGCGGGCTCACCCCGATCCAGGTTGTCGGCTACGTCCTGCCCACCCTGCTGCTGATCCTCGGCGACCAGAACATGTACCAGCGGTTCACGGCGGCGCAGAACCCGGAGATCGCGAAGCGGTCGACCCTCGGCTTCCTCGCCGGTGACGTGCTGTTCTACGGCGCGGTGATCGTGCTCGCCTCGTGCGCCACGGTGCTCCTGCCCGGCATCGCGCCCGACACCGCGATCCTGCGGCTCGCCACCGACTCGCTCCCCCTCGCGCTCGGCGCCACCATGCTCATGGCCGGCACCGCGTTCATCATCACCACCGGCAACTCCTACCTGCTCTCCGCGGCGGGCAACCTGGTGCACGACATCCACCGCTCGCTGTCACGGCGGGAGCACGACGCCCGGCGGGAGCTGCTGCTCACGCGCATCGCCATCGTCGTGCTCGGCGCGCTCGCCTACGCGATCGGCGAGTTCTTCCCGAGCGTCCTCGAGATCCAGGTCTTCTCGTACACGATGTACGGGGCTGTCGTCACGCCGTCCCTGCTCGCGGTGTTCCTCTGGAAGCGCGCCACGGCCGCGGGGAGCATCGCCTCCATCATCACCGGGATCGTGGCCACCCTCGGCTGGGAGTTCGTCCTCGACAAGCCGTTGGGCTGGAACAGCGTGCTCGTCTCCCTGCCGCTCGCGCTCGTCGCGCTCGTCGCGGTCAGTCTCGCGACGACGCCACGGTCCGATCGGGCACCGTGCAGCTCCCCGGCGGCTCAGAGCGAGGCGTAGAGCGCGCTCTCGAAGTCCCCGTACAGCGTCCACGCCTCCTCGGTGATGAACGGCAGCGAGTTGGTGTAGATCGAGGCGCAGACACCGGTGGTGCGGTCGACGAAGAAATGCGTGTTGAGCAACCCCGCCCACGCCCCCGTGTAGGCCTTGCGGCGCCCGGGGACGTCGTGGGTGTTCAGCAGCAGGCCGTAGCCCCACTTCCACCCCGGTCCGACCCGCAGCGCGTCGGTGGTCGGCGGGTCCGCGGTCGGGATCTCGGCGGGGAAGTCGAGGTCGCCGATCTGGTTGGAGAAGGCCGCGTCGACCGTGTCCGGCGCGAGGATGCGCACGCCGTCGAGCTCACCGCCGCGGAGCAGGGCCCGCTCGAACCGGATGTAGTCCCGTGGGGTCGAGTAGAGCCCGTGGCCGCCCGCCCACCAGTCGGGGTTCTGGTTGAGCAGCTCCCCGGCCGATGTCCACGACCCGTCCTCACCCCTGAGGTGCAACGACACGCAGTTCTCCAGGCGGCCCGCGTCCAGGCGGAACATCGTGTCGTCCATGCCGAGCGGCCCGGTGATCTGGTCCTTGATCACGACGTCCAGGGTCTGCCCCGCGACGGCCTCGACGACCTTGCCCAGCCAGTCGATGTTGATCCCGTAGACGAACTGGGCGCCGGGGTCGGCCACCATCGGGGCCTTGAACGCGTCGGCCGAACCCGCGACCACGTTCGGCAGGCCGGTGACCTCCTGGTACCTGACCAGGTCGGCGTTCCAGAACCAGTAGCCCAGGCCCGTCGTGTGGGTGATCAGCTGCCGCACCGTGGCCCGGCCACCCGCGGGGCGGAGCTTCGGCCGGTCGCCGTCGAAGCCCTCCAGGACCTGCACGTCGGCGAACTCCGGACAGTAGGTGTCGACCGGCGCCTGCATCTCGAGGTCGCCGCGCTCGACCTGCTGCAGGGCGGCGGCTGTGCACACCATCTTGGTCATCGACATGATCCGGAACTGGGTCGAGGTCGTGACCCGGTCGCTGCTCTCGCCGACGGCCCGCACCCCGGCCCCGCCCTCGTAGAGGATGCCCTCGCGGTCCGCGGCGATCGCGGCAACGTGCGGAACGGCACCGGTATCCACGGCGTCCTGCAGGACCCTGTCGATGGCGCTTCCGTCGAGGGAACCCATCGTGACCTCCTTCGCCGGCCGAGCTGACGCGAGTCACTGTAGGCATCCGGAGCCATGCCCGGCTCCGAGAGTGGGCGGGTCCTCCACCATCGGCTAGTGTCCCCCGCCGGGAGTCCGTTGGGTGAGTCGGTGGATCCAGGTTCTCGCTGCGTGTGCCGGGCGGCGGCCCTCGTACCGGGCGTACTCGGGACGTCGGCCGGTGCGCGCAGCGTGGGGCTGGGCCGCCGAATTGTTCGGCGGACTTCCGGCGG
>NZ_BAABJO010000039.1:0-86337 GCF_039543345.1 Pseudonocardia adelaidensis
GAGGCCAGGCCGCGCCGCACGGCGCCGACGTTCCCGGAGGCGGGGTCGAGGCGCGCGTGCAGCACCACCCCGTCGCACTCGCGCACCACGTGCACGGTGCGGCCGAGCGTCACCACGATGTCCTCCGGCCACTCGCCGCGCCCCCGCGCGAGGGCACCGGCGGCGCGGACGAGCTGCACGAGCGCGGGGACGTCGTCGCCGTCGGCGAGGCCGGCCTCCGCCAGCACCTCGACGCGCTCGACGTCCACGGCGTGCAGCGCCTGCGCTCCCGCCGCCCGCAGGAGCGCGGTCAGCTGGTGTGCGAGCGGTGGCGGGTCGGGCGGTGGATCGGGTGGCACCGCCTCTGGCGAGTGGGGGTCGCGGGGAGCGGGGAGCATCGCCGCAGCATCCCAGCGCCGCCACGGAGCAACCGCCGTCCACCCGCTCGGCGGTGCCCCCGCTGGGCCGACCGGCACCCGTCACCCCTCGTCGGGCGCGGCCGTCCGGCGGAGGCCCGGTCACGCAGGGTGCACGGATCGGCCCGCCGGACCGGACGGGGGTCACGCTGCGCACGCCCATCGGGTGATGTCGCGTCCGCCGCCACACCGCCCCCGCGGGAGCGCCCGTTGGACCCGACGTTCCCCCCGCCCGGCAGGGAGGACCGGCCAGGGGAGGTGGGACGCGTGCACGGAGCCCACCCGAAGCGCTCCACCCGATCCACCGAACCGGGGGTGCGGCGCGCGGGGTTGCCGGTGCAGCGGTCGCGGCGGGACGCCCGCCCATCGGGTGTCGGCTGGTGGCAGCCGCCGAAGCCGCAGCGGCACCGGGCCCATTCACGGACCAGTGCACACGGGCAGGCGCAGGCCAGGACGGGCGAGGACACGGCCCGCCACCGGGCACCGGACGCCACGGACGTGCTGCCGGTCGTCGACGCGCCGGCCCGCGCGGGCCGGCCGTCCCCGCAGGAGCAGCGGCACGCCCGCCGGGTGCGGCTGGCGCGGCGGGCGCTGTTCGGGACCGCGGCGGCCGTGGTGCTCGGGCCGGTGCTCGCGTTCGCGATCGGCTACCTCGTCTTCTCGGTCCCCAACCCGGACGAGGCGGTGAACAACCAGGTCGCGGTGGTCTCGTTCGCCGACGGGAGCCCGCTCACCCGCCTCGTGCCCGAGGAGGGCAACCGGACCAAGGTGCCGCTCGACCAGGTGCCGCTGCACGTGCGCCACGCCGTGCTCGCCGCCGAGGACCGGTCGTTCTACTCCAACCCCGGCTTCGATCTCACCGGCATCATGCGCGCCGCCTGGAACCAGCTGCGCGGCGGCGAGGGCGGCGGCTCGACGATCACGCAGCAGTTCGTCAAGAAGGCGCTCGTCGGCGACGAGCAGACGCTCTGGCGCAAGTACAAGGAGGTCATCCTCGCGGTCAAGATCTCCCAGGAGCGCACGAAGGACGAGATCCTCGCCGACTACCTGAACACGATCTACTTCGGGCGGGGCGCCTACGGCATCCAGTCCGCAGCCCAGGCCTACTTCGGCAAGGGTGCCCAGGACCTCACCCCGGCCGAGGGCGCGCTGCTCGCCGGGCTGATCCAGTCGCCGTCGCGGTGGGACCCGGCGGTGAGCCCGGAGCGGGCGGTCGAGCGCTGGAACTTCGTGCTCGACGGGATGGTCTCGCAGGGCTGGCTCACGCCGGCCGAGCGGGCGGGCGCCCACTTCCCCGAGACGCACGCCCGCCGTTCCCTCGCCCGGGGCGTGCCCACCGACAGCCGCGGCCACATCGTCAGCGCCGTGACCGCGGAGCTGGAGAACCTCGGGTTCACCGAGCAGGACGTCGCGCAGGAGGGCCTGCGGATCACCACGACGGTGGACCCCCGCCGCCAGCAGCAGGTGGTCGACTCGGCGCACGGCGCCCTCGACGGGCAGCCGGTGAACCTGCGCAGCGCGGTGGTGTCGATCGATCCGCAGACCGGGGGCGTGCTCGCCTACTACGGCGGCGACAACGGGCTGGGCCTGGACTACGCGCAGGTGCGCAAGCTCGCCGGGTCGACGTTCAAGCCGTTCGTCGTGCTCGCCGCGCTGCAGCGCGACCCGCCGGTCGGCCTCGGTGAGGTCTTCGACGGCCGGGAGATCCCCGGCCTGCGAAACGCCCCGGGGGCCGACTGCGACGAGTGCGACCTCAAGCAGGCCATGACGGTGTCGAACAACGTCGTCTTCCACAACCTCGCCAAGGAGATCGGGCCCGAGTCCGTCGCCGCCGCGGCGCGCGCCGCGGGCATCACGGCACCGCTGGACAACCCGACCGAGGGCATCGCGCTCGGCAACAAGGAGGTCTCGGCGCTCGAGCTGGCCTCGGCGTACGCGACGATCGCGGCCGGTGGGGTCTGGCGCCAGCCGCACCTCGTGTCGTCCGTCGTGACCGCCGACGACCGGGTGCTCTACCAGGCCTCGATCGAGGGCGAGCGCCGCTTCCCGGAACGGGTGGCGCGAAACGTCGTCGAGGCGATGCTGAACGTCGCCGAGCACGACCACCTCACCCTCCCGCAGGGGCGGCCCGTGGCGGCGAAGACCGGCACCGTCCAGTCCCGCTTCGAGGGCGAGAACAACGACGCCTGGATGGCCGGGTTCACCCCGTCGGTCAGCACCGCGGTGTGGATGGGCACCGACATGAACTCCCCGATCCGCACGGCCCGGGGCCGCCCGATCCAAGGCAGCAGCCTTCCCGGGGACGTCTGGCAGGAGGTCATGTCCGACGCCGTGGCGGGCACCCCCGTCGAGGACTTCCCCCAGTTCCGGCCGATCGGCGAGCCCCCGTCCCCGCTGGGGCCCAACGAGACGCCCGCACCGTCGGCGCCTCCCGCCCCGCCGCCGGAGCCACCCCCGGTCACCCCGGCGCCCACCCCGGCCCCGGACGAGCCGGACGTCACACCGGACGATCCCGAGCGCCCCGGGATCCTCGGCGATCCCGGGGTGGACCGGCCCTCCGACGACGAGGACTGCTCGGTCACACCTTGTGGCTGACGACGGCGGCGCGTTCCCGGGCTACCGTGGTCGGCGTGGCCGCGCACATCAGCGAGCGGACGTTCGAGGTGGTGGCCTGGCTCTCCGAACGGCACCTCGTGCTCTACGTGCCCGAGATCGAGGCAGCCACCACCGCCGCGGCGATGCCGGACGCCGAGGACGCCGCCCGGTCGCTGATCGTCGACCTCACCGGCCTCGACCCGGCGGCAGTGCGGTGCGAGATCCGGCTCGGCCGGGCGCGCGGAGGGCTCGGCGGGCCACCGATGCCGGCCGTCTAGTGCCCGGACACCGGTACACCCGGCCGGGTTAAGGTCGGCCCATGGCACAGGCAGTGACCGACGCGAGTCGCGAGGTGGCGGACCGGATGGCCGAGGCGGCCGCGGCGTGGCTCGACTCCCTCGACCCCACCCAGCGCGAGGTGGCCGCCGGCCCGCCGCCCGGCCGGGACGACGAGGCCGAGACCGAGCGCACGCGCTGGTTCTACACGCCGACCGACCACGGCGGCCTCACCTTCCACCAGCAGCGGCCCGCGCAGCACCGGCTCGTGATGCGGCTGCTCGCGAGCGGCCTGTCGGAGGCCGGGTACACCACCGTCGCCACGGTGCTCGGCCTGGAGAACGTGCTCGACCGCACCGAGGGCTTCACGGTCGACTTCGGGCGGGAGCGGGGCCGCGACCCGGGCCAGTACTACCTGCGGGTCTTCGGCGAGCCGGGTGGTCGGGACCCGTGGGGGTGGCGATTCGGGGGCCACCACGTGTCGCTGCACAACCTCGTGGTGGACGGGCGGGTGGCCGCCAGCACGCCGTGCTTCCTGGGCGCCGACCCCGCCGTGTCGCCGCTGCTCGGCGGAGCCGCGCTGCGGCCGCTCGGGGCGGCCGAGGACCTGGCCCGCGAGCTGGTGCGCTCGCTGCGCCCCGACCTGGCCGCGCGGGCGGTGCTGCTGTCCCGCGCCCCCGACGACATCGTGGGGGCCAACAGCCCCCGGATCGGCAACGGCGTGGACCGCAACGGGCTGTGGCGCCCCGGCCCGCACACGGACCCCCATGCGGCATCCCCGGCCACCGGCCTGCACGGGGCCGACCAGGAGGCCGTGGCGATCACCGCGGAGCCGAAGGGCGTGCCGGGCGCCGAGCTCGACGCCACGCAGCGGGAGCTCCTCCACGCGCTGCTCGGCACCTACCTCGACCGCGTCCCGCCCGGGGTCTCCCCGCTCCCCCGCTACGACGACCCGGCCGCCCTGGATGCCGTGCACGTCGCATGGGCCGGGTCCACCGCGCCGGGGGAGCCGCACTACTACCGGCTGCAGGGCCCACGGCTGCTCGTCGAGTGGGACAACACGCAGCGCAACGTCAACCACGCCCACGCGGTGTGGCGCGACCCGGAGTCGGACTTCGGCCGGGACGTGCTCGCCGCGCACCGCGCCGCCCATCACGCGTGAGAGTGACACCGGCCGGCCGGCGACTCCGGGAGTGAGCGTCCGGGCCGCGCTCGACCTGCGGCGTACCCCGAACGGTGCCTATACTGCGACGCCCCCGGTTCACGGGCAGTAACAGGGCGGCAAACAGGCGGCAAACAGGCGGCACTGTGCGCAATGTGGCGCATCGGAGGTGGCCCCATGGCGGAGCCCAGCACGCAACTGGCATCCGAACTCCCGAGCAGGTACCTGCCCGCGGTCCCGTACAGCGATCTCCCGGAGCCCCGCAGACTGCGGAACTACCTGGGGGCGAGCGTCATCCTCACCGCCACGGCGCTCGGGTCGGGCGAGCTGGTGCTCTGGCCCTACATCAGCACCCAGGTGGGCCTGGGCCTCGTGTGGCTGGCCGTCCTGGGCATCACGATGCAGTACTTCCTCAACATGGAGATCGAGCGCTACACGCTGATCACCGGGGAGACCGCCGTGACGGGCTTCTCCCGGCTGTGGCTGCCCTGGGGCGGGATCATGGTGCTCGGCGCGATCCTGCCCAACGTGTGGCCGGGCTGGGCCTCCAGCGCGGCCACCGAGTTCACGTTCATCTTCGACCTCGACGACTCGAACGTCCCCCTCATCACCACGATCTTCCTACTGGCCATCGGGCTGGCGGTGACCGTGTCGCCGGTGATCTACCAGACGCTCGAGAAGGTGCAGGGCGTGATGGTCGTCCTCATCCTGGTCTTCGTCGTCGCGGCGATCGTCGTCGCCACGAAGGGCAGCGCGTGGGCGAGCACCGTCACCAGCATCCCGCAGGGCGTGGGGGGCCTGCCCACCTCCATCGGCGTGGTGGGCGCGGCGGCGCTGTTCGGCGCGATCGTGTTCGCCGGGGCTGGTGGGGGCAACAACCTCGTGCAGAGCAACTACCTCCGGGACAAGGGGATGGGAATGGGGATCCGCATCCCCAACATCGTCTCGCCGATCACGGGTGAGGAGGTGGCGGCGCCGTCCCTCGGGTACATGACCCCCTCCACCCCGGAGAACGAGCGCCGGTGGCGGCGGTGGTGGGCCATCGCCAACCAGGAGCAACTCATCACGTTCTGGTTCATCGGGGCCCTGCTGCTGGTCGCGTTGCAGGTGCTCGTCGTCTCGATGCTCGGGGTGAACACGAGCCTCGGCACGGGACTGGGCTTCATCCACGCCGAGGGCCGCGAGCTCGCCCGGATCGTCGCCCCCTGGTTCGGCATCGCCTTCTACGTGGCCGGGTTCCTCATCCTGCTCTCCACCAACATCGGCGTGGTGGACTGGGTCAGCCGGCTCACCGCCGACTCGCTGAAGGTGACCTTCCTCAGGGACAGCGGCTTCTGGAGCGAGAGCAAGATCTACATCACCGTCGTGTGGCTGCTGATCATCGCAGGCTCCGGGATCATCTGGACGGGCATCAAGCCGGTCGCGCTGCTGGTCATCTCCGCGACGGGCGGCGGCTTCGTCATGGCCATCTACTCGGTGCTGCTCATCCTGCTCAACCGGAAGGCGCTGCCGGACTTCGCGCGGCTGAAGGGGTGGCGGCTCCCGATCATGGTGCTGATCGCGCTCTTCTACGTCGCCTTCTCGGTGTTCCTGATCTACGAGATGATCACCGCGGGCCCCGCCTCACTGGCGTAGGCGATGGGAACCGTCCGACGGCTCTGGCTGACGCTCCTGTTCGCGATGCTGATCTTCAGCGTGCTCACGTCGGTCGCGTGGGCGCTGGGGCTCCTGACGTAGCCTGGCCGCGTGGACGGGGAGTACGCCCTGGGGCGGCCGCATCCCGCGCTCGCCCGCTACGTGCTGCGCTACCTCGGCTACCGCGAGCAGAGCAGCACGCCGGTGCGCCGTCGGCAGGCGCCTGCGGCATCGTGCACGCTGATCGTCAGCCTCGGCCCGCAGATCCGCCTGCACGGCCCGGCGGGGCCGTCGGTGCCGGCGTCGTTCCTGGCCGGCATGCACGACGGTCCGGTCCTCACCGAGTTCACCGGCCGGCAGTACGGGCTGCAGGTCGACCTCAGCCCCCTCGGCGTCTTCGCGCTGCTCGGCAGGCCGATGCCCGAGCTCACGAACGTGGCCCCGCAGCTCACCGAGCTCGACGTGCCCGAGCTGGCCGGTCTCCCCGCGCGCCTCGCCGACGAGCCCGGCTGGCCCGGCCGCTTCGCACTGGTCGACGACGTGCTGCTGCGCCGGCTCGACGCCTCCGCCGCACGGGCGGACCCGGAGGTGGTGTGGGCGTGGCACCGGCTGCGCCGCAGCGCGGGCCGGGTCGGGGTGCAGGAACTGGCAGCGGGCACCGGCTGGAGCCGCCGCCACCTGCTCACCCGCTTCCGCGCGCAGGTCGGCCTCGGCCCGAAGACCACGGCGCGGGTGCTGCGGTTCCACCGGGCCACCCGGCTGCTGGCCCCGGCCGGCGTCTACGGCGGCCCGCCGCCGGTGGCCGCGCCGTCGATCTCGGACGTCGCCGCAGCCTGCGGGTACGCCGACCACGCCCACCTGGTGCGGGAGTTCCGCGCGCTCGCCGGATGCACGCCGAGCGAGTACCTGAGCGGGTGGAGCTGACCCACCCGTTCCCATTCGTCCAAGCCGCCGCCCGCGCCCGCTCCTACCGTTCTCCGCATGAGCATCTACGTCACGCTCCGCTACGACGACGCCCGCGCGGCGATCGCGTACCTCACCGGAACCCTCGGGCTCGTCGAGCAGCAGGTCCACCAGGCCGACGACGGCTCCGTCGGGCACGCGGAGCTGAGCTTCGGCGACGGCGTGGTCATGCTGGGCACCCGCCGGAGCCGCCCGGACGGCACCCCGGACCGGTTCGACACGGGTCGGGCGGTCGTCTACCTGGCCCTCGACTCCGCCGCCGCGGTCGACGCCCACCACGACCGGGCGGTCGCCGCCGGCGCCGAGGTCGTGCAGGAGCTGGTGGACCAGCCCTACGGGTCGCGGGAGTACGCCGTGCGCGATCCGGAGGGCAACGTCTGGTCGGTCGGCAGCTACCGGCCGGAGGTGAAGCCGTGACCGAGCGGGACCGGGTGGCGGGGCTGGTCTTCGGCTTCTTCCCGGCGCAGGTCGTGCAGACCCTCACCCGGCTCGGCGTGCCCGACGCGCTCGGCGACGGCGCGTTCGACCTCGACGCGCTCGCCGGCCACGCCGGCGCGCACCCGGACGCGCTCGCCCGGCTCCTGCGCGCGGCCGTCGGGCTGGACCTGGTGACCCGGACCGCGGACGGGGCCTACGCGCTCACCCCCGGTGGGCAGCTGCTGCGCACCGGTGTCCCCGGCTCCATCGGCAACCTGTCCCAGCTGTTCTGCGGCGACGCCGTGTGGCGGGCGTGGGGCGAGCTGGAGTGGAGCGTGCGCACCGGCGAGCCGTCGTTCGAGAAGATCACCGGCCGATCGGCCTTCGCGTACTTCGCCGACGAGCCGCGCATGAACGCCGTGTTCACCGAGGCGATGGCCGAGGGCACGCGGATGGCCGCGCCCGGCATCGTCGGCGCCTGCGACCTCACCGGCGTCACCACGCTCGCCGACATCGGCGGCGGCAACGGAACGCTGCTCGCTGCCTTCCTCGACGCGCACCCGCGGCTGCGGGGGATCCTCTTCGACTCCCCGTCCGGCGCCACCGCGACGGTCGTGGGCGAGCGCTGCGAGATCGTCACCGGCGACTTCTTCGCGTCGGTGCCGGCCGCGGACGCGTACGTCGTGAAGAGCGTGATCCACGACTGGGACGACGAGCGCAGCGTCACGATCCTCTCCCGCATCCGGGAGGCGATGCCGGCACCCGGGGTGGTGCTGCTGGTGGAGCCGATCCTCCGCGACGAGCCGGAGGCGCTGCGCGACCAGCGCATGCTCCTGATGAGCGACCTCAACATGCTCGTGGGCCCGGGCGGGCGCGAGCGCACGCAGGATCAGTTCGCGGACCTGCTCACGGCGGCCGGGTTGCGGCTCACGGACGTGACCCCGGCCGCCGGGTCGGGCTACTCGGTCATGCGGGCGGTCCCGGCGTGACGCCGCTGGAGCGGCTGCGCGCGATCTGCACGTCGCTCCCCGAGGTGACCGAGAAGCTGAGCCACGGGGAGCCGGCGTGGTTCGTGCGCAGGACGTTCGTGATGTTCGCCGACCACCACCACGACGACCGCCTCGCGTTCTGGTGCGCCGCGCCGCCCGGCGCCCAGGAGGAACTGGTGGCGGGCGAGCCGGCGCGGTTCTTCCGGCCGCCCTACGTCGGCGGCCGTGGGTGGCTCGGCGTGTACCTCGACGTGCCCGACGTGGACTGGACCGAGATCGAGGAGATCGTCACCGACGCCTACCGGCAGGTGGCCCCGAAGCGCCTGGCGGCCCGGCTCGACGAGCGCGGAGGCTAAGGTCCCTCGGGATGGACCTTCCGCTGGTCGACGTACCCGGGGGCCGCGTCGAGTACGACGACGTGCCCGGCGATCCCGCACTCGCCCCGCTCCTGTTCCTGCACGAGGGCCTCGGCTCGGTCCGGCTGTGGCGCGGCTTCCACCACCGGCTCGCCGCCGCCACCGGCCGCCGCGCGGTGGCGTTCTCCCGCCTCGGCCACGGCGGCTCGGACCTCCCGCCGGGCAAGCGGACCCCGCGGTACATGCACGACGAGGCGGGCGAGGTGGTCCCGGCGGTGCGCGCGGCGCTGGGGCTGGAGCGGGTGGTGCTCGTCGGGCACAGCGACGGCGGCTCCATCGGCCTGCTGCACGCGCGCACACCCGGCGTGGACGGGCTCGTCGTGCTCGCGCCCCACGTGTTCGTCGAGGAGGCCGGCCTGCGCGGGATCGAGCAGGCCCGCCGCGACTACGTCGAGGGCGACCTGCGCAGCCGGATGGCCCGCCACCACCGCGACCCCGACGTCACGTTCTGGAACTGGAACGACGGCTGGCTCGACGACGCCTTCCGGGACTGGGACATCCGCCCGGACCTGGGCGCGATCACCTGCCCGGTGCTGGGCGTGCAGGGCACGGCCGACCCGTACGGCACGGTGGTGCACGTGGAGGCGGTGCGCGATCGCGCAGCCGGGCCGGTGACGCTCTCGGTGCTCGACTGCGGCCACGTCCCGCACCTGGAACGGCCTGCGGAGGTCGATGCGGCGATCACGGAGTTCCTGAGGGGACTGCCCTAGGGACGCAGCGCGCGCAGGATCTCCACGGCCCGCTCGACGCCCGCCACGGGGTCGGCTCCCGGGCTCCCGATGGCGCGGTCGTAGTTCAGGTCGTAGAACAGCTCGGTGACGCCCTGCTCGGCCAGCCACGCCCCGTCCTCGCGGATCTTGTCGTAGGAGCCCGACAGCAGCCGGTCGGCCGGCCCGTCCACGCGTACGACCCCGCGGACGACCACGCGCACCGCGGACGCGTCCTTCCCCGCCTCCTCGGCGCCCGCGCGGACGAGCGCGACGTCGTCGGCGAGCCGGGTGAGGTCGGCGCCGCTGCTGCTGATCCAGCCGTCGGCGATGCGGCCCGCCCGGCGCAGCGCCGCGGGCACCCCGCCGCCGAGCAGCACGGGCGGGCCGGGCCGCTGCACCGGCTTGGGCAGCATCCGGCTCGGCGGCACCGTGTAGAACTCGCCGTCGAACTCGCTGACGTCGTCGGCCCAGAACGTGCGCAGGACGTCGACGTACTCCACGGTCCGCGGTCCCCTGCGCGCCGTGGACGCGCCGGAGGCGGCGAACTCCGCGGGCGACCAGCCCACCCCGAGGCCGAGGTCGAGCCGCCCACCCGAGAGCACGTCGAGGCTCGCCGCCTGCTTGGCCAGGTAGGCCGGCGGGACGAACGGGAGGTTGATCACCCCGATGCCCAGGCGGATCCGCGAGGTCCGGGCCGCGGCGAACGCGAGTGCCGCGACCGGGTCCAGCACGCTGGAGTAGACCGGGTGCAGGTCCTGGTCCACGGCGACGAGGAGCCGTTGCAGCGTCCAGAGGGACGCGTACCCGAGCTCCTCCGCCTCCCCCGCGACCCGCACGAGGTTCTCCGGGGTGGCCCACCCGCCGGAGATCGGGGCTCCCAGACCGATCCGCATGCCGATCACCCTAGGCCGGTGCCGGGGGCGAGCTCTGCCGCCGCCAGCAGGTCGAGCGCCGTCGCGACCGCTTCCGGGTGCGGCGGGAGCAGCGGCAGCCGCACGTCCGGCGCGGCGACCCGCCCCCGCGCGTGCAGCACGGCCTTGATCACCGACACCCGAGAGCTGCATGCCCGACAGCGTCACGGCCGGTCAGCGACGCGGCACGGTGCCGGTGGCGAGCAGAGCGGCCACCGCCGCAACACCCGCGAGCAGGACGAACACCGCGGGGTAGCCGCCGAGGACCTCGGACAGCGCGGCCCCCGCCCACGGCCCGAGCGCGGTGGCGACCATCGCGGGCGCGAGCAGCAGCCCGTTCAGGCGACCGTAGTGCGACGCGCCCCAGCGATCGCTGACGGCGGTGGCCTGCAGCAGCGTGAACACGCCGCGGGCCGCACCCGCGAGCATCGCGGCGGCGACCAGCACGACGGCGGGTCCGGGGAGCAGCGCGAGCAGCCCGGTGGCGGCCGCGAGGGCGCCGAGGACGAGTACCGAACGCGCCCGCACCCCGGTGCGGCCGGTCAGCGTCGTGTAGCCGAGCCGGCCCATCATCTGGCCGAGCCCGCCGAGCCCCAGCGCCCACGCCGCCTCCGTGGTGGACAGCCCGCGCTCGATGAGCAGCGGCACCTGGTTCACCACCACGGCGAACGCGGCGAACGTGCCGAGGGCGATCGCCGGGACGAGCAGCAGGAACGGCCGGCTGCGTGCGACGGCGTTCGGGGCGCGGTCGTGCGCGCCCGGCCCGCCGGAGGGTTCCGGCGCGGGCCACGGCCCACGCAGCCCGAACAGGTGCGCGGGCACCGTCACGACCGCGAGTACGGCGGCGAGGACGAGGTAGGACTGCCGCCAGCTCAGGTGCGCCACGAGCGCCGCGGTGACCGGCGCGAAGATCGTGCTCGCCAGGCCGGCCAGCAGGGTGAGCGCGGTCAGCGCGGTGACCCGGCGCGGCCCCCACCACCGGGTCAACGCGGCGAACGCGGGCGGGTAGAGCACGCCCGCCATGGCCAGCCCGGCGACCGTCCACGCCACGAAGAACCACCCGACCGTGGGTGCGGTGGCGATCCCGACCACGGCCGGCACGGCGATCACCGATCCGGCCGTCATCACCCGGCGCGGGCCGAACCGGTCCAGCCAGCGCCCCACGGGTATCCCCGCCAGCGCCGCGACCGTCAGCCCCAGGGAGAACGCCGCCGTCACCGTGCCGACGGACCAGCCGGTCTCGGCCACCATCGCCGGGGCGAGCACCGGGAACGCGTAGTAGAGCACCCCCCAGCTGACGATCTCGGTGCCGCACAGCACCGCCAGCACCCGGCGCAGCCCCCTCCTGCCGAGCGTGCCGGCGTCCGCAGTCACCCGTTCAGGCTGCACCGGCCGTCGGCGGCGTGCAGCGTGGACGTCGACCGGGTCGGAGGGGTTGCCGATCGTCGCCTCCGGCGGGGCCGGCCACGGGCGGTGTTCATGTCACGTTTTCGAGCTGATTGCCTTCCCCGCCGCGTTCCGCGGAACGCACCGGAGAGGACCGGGACCACGGAGCCGGCGTCACCCGAAATGCACACATCCGGTCGCTAACCGGCGGGCCGGCACGTCTGTAACGACTCCCCGACGGCACGCGAAGAAGCAGTCGGCTGCCACGTCAGGCACCCGCACCGAGGCCAGGCCACCGCATCGTCGGCCGGCCGCGCGCCGCCCCTTCCGGGCGGGACTCACCCCACTCCCGAGAATCGATGGATCGTGCCCAAGCCTGCGAAAATCGCGTTCAGCATCTTCGGAACAATCGTCGCGATCATCGTCATCGTCGGTATCGCCCAGCCCGGGGATACGGCCACGACCGCGGCTCCGGGCACGGTCACCTCGACGCGCGCGACCGCCACCCCGAGCGCCACGCCCGCTCCGACGACGACCGCCGCGCCCGTTCCCCTCGCTGGGGACGACCGCTTCGTGGCCGACGTGCTCGGCGCGGGCGAGCTTCTCGGCGTCGGCAACGCGATCTGCGAGTCGATCGGTGCGCCGGGCGTCACCCACGCGGGCCTCGTGGCGGAGCTCGGCACGCCGAAGTGGGGGACGGCGGTCGCCGAGGTCGTGGTCGCCGCGGCCGAGGCGGACCTGTGCCCGCAGCGGCGCTACGCGGTGCCGGCGGCCCCCCTGCCCCAGGTGGCACCGGCGCCGTCTGCCCCGGCGACTCCGGCGGCTCCGGCGGCTCCGGCGGCGGAGCCCGAACCGGCGCCGGCGCCGCGGCCGCAAGCCGTTGTGCAGCAGCCCGCACCGAGGAGCGAGCCCGTGCGGGAGGAGCCGTCGTCCGCCGCGTACTTCAAGAACTGCGCCGCGGCCCGGGCCGCAGGCGCCGCACCGCTGCACCGTGGCGACCCCGGGTACCGCGCCGGGCTCGACCGCGACGACGACGGCGTCGCCTGCGAGTGACGCCGACGGCCTGGGCGGGTGATCGGTCGCGTAACCCACCCGGCCCGGGGGTAGGCGACGGGCATGAACACCGCAGGCATCAACACCGCAGGCATCAACGCAACCGAGCCACCCCCGGTGCCACCGACCCCACCTCCCGGCCCGGAGCCCACGCCGCCGCTGCCAGGGCCGGAACCGGCGCCCAACCCGGCTCCGGACCCCGCCCCGCCGGTGCCCGGACCCCCGCCCGGCCCCGGCCCCGTCGACCCCAGCACGTAGGCGAGGCCGCCCTACCGTTGCTGCGCGAGCTGGCGGATGCGCCCGCCGGCCAGCACGGTCTCGACCTGACGTGGCGAGAGCCGGTGGGTCGCGGTGAAGGCGCGGTCGCCGCAGCGGACGGTCAGCCGTGCCGACCCCGGCAGCGTCGCGTGCAGGTCGCGCAGGTGCAGCACGTCGCCGGCGCGGATCGGCTCGAGGTCGGTTGCGTCGGCGGTGAGCGGCAGCACGCCGAAGTTCACCAGGTTCTGCCAGTGGATGCGCGCGAACGACTGCGCGATCACCACCGCCAGCCCCAGGTGGCGGGGCGTGATGGCGGCGTGCTCGCGTGACGAGCCCTGCCCGTAGTTGCGCCCGCCCACCACGGCGTGCGCGCCCACATCCCGGGCGCGGGCCGGGTAGCTCTCGTCGACCGGGGTGAACGCGAAGTCCGCGAGCTTCGGGATGTTGGAGCGGTAGGGCAGGGCGCGGGCCCCGGCCGGTGAGATCTCGTCGGTGGAGACGTCGTCGCCGAGCACGAGCACGACGGGCAGGTCCAGCGCGTCGGGCAGCGGCTCCAGCTCGGGCAGCGCGGAGATGTTGGGGCCGCGCACGAGCTCCACGGCGGCCGCCTGGTCGGCCGGCAGGGGTGCCACGAGCATCGCGGTGTTCACCGAGGCGCGTTCCGGAAGCCGCAGGTCCGGCCGCCCGAGGCCGTGCTCGCGGGCGAAGGCGCGGGGGTCGGTGATCACGCCGGTCAGGGCGGACGCGGCCGCCGTCTCCGGGGAGCACAGCCACACCGCGTCGTCGGCGGTGCCGGAGCGGCCCGGGAAGTTGCGGGGGAAGGTGCGCAGCGAGTTCTGCCCCGATGCCGGGGCCTGGCCCATCCCGATGCAGCCCAGGCACCCCGTCTGGTGGATCCGGGCGCCGGCCGCGATCAGCCGGAAGGTCGCGCCCGACCGGGTCAGGTCGGAGAAGATCTCCCGGGACGACGGGTTCACGTCGAAGCTCACCGACTCGGGCGTCTGCCGGCCGTCGACCATGGCGGCGGCGACCGCGTAGTCGCGCAGGCCCGGGTTGGCCGAGGACCCGATGACGACCTGGTGCACCGGCTCACCCTCGCACTCGCGCACCGGCACGACGTTGCCCGGCGAGGACGGGCGGGCGATCAACGGTTCGAGGCTCGAGAGGTCGATCTCGTCGGTGACGTCGTAGGTCGCTGCGGGGTCGGCGGAGATCGGGCGGAAGGCGTCCGCCCGCCCCTCGGAGCGCAGGAACGCCGCCACGGCATCGTCGGCGGGGAACACCGTGGTCGTGGCCCCGAGCTCGGCGCCCATGTTGGCGATGACGTGGCGGTCCATCGCCGAGAGCCCGGCGAGGCCCGGCCCGTGGTACTCGATCACGCGGTCCACGCCGCCGTCGACGCCGTGCCTGCGCAGCATCTCCAGCACCACGTCCTTCGCCGACACCCACTCGGGGAGCTCGCCCAGCAGCCGCACGCCCCAGATCTGCGGCATGCGGATGTAGAGCGGTTCGCCCGCGATCGCCATCGCCACCTCGAGCCCGCCGACGCCGATGGCCAGCATGCCCAGCGACCCCGCGGCGCAGGTGTGGGAGTCCGAGCCGACGAGGGTAGCACCGGGGACGCCGAAGCGCTGCATGTGGGTGGGGTGCGAGACCCCGTTGCCGGGCTTGGAGTACCACAGGCCGTAGCGGGCGGCGGCGGAGCGCAGGAACGCGTGGTCCTCGGCGTTGCGCTCGTCGGCCTGCAGAAGGTTGTGGTCGACGTACTGGACGCTCGCGTCGGTGCGCGCGCGGTCCAGCCCGATCGCCTCGAGCTCCTGCATCACCAGGGTGCCGGTGGCGTCCTGCGTCAGCGTCTGGTCGATGCGGAGCGCGATCTCCTCCCCTGCGACCGGATCGCCGTCGACCAGGTGATCGTCGATCAGCTTCCGGGCCACCGTCCGCGCCACCATGCCGCCCGCGTACCCGGTGGGCGCCGCCTCAGACGTGGCCGCGGGGCCGGTCGGTACCGTCCGACCTCGTGGAGGCCCCGCTGCCGACGATCGCGACCGCATGGCTGCCCGACGTCGACGTGCTGACCGACCGCCTCGTCACCGCGGTCTTCACCGACCACCCGGCGTGGACCGACTACCGCAGCGTGCCGCCCGAGGACCTGCGGGACGGGTGCCGCCGGTACCTCACGCGGGTGCTGCGCCTGCTCGCGGCGGGCCAGCCCGGCAACACGGAGGACGACCCGGTCGCCGCGGAGATCGGCCGGCAGCGGGCCGAGCAGGGCGTGCCGCTCGAGGTGATGCTGCGGACGTTCCGGCTGGGCGGCCGGGTCGTCTGGGAGGCGCTCCTCGAGCGCACCGACGGCGTGCCGCCCGCGGATCTCGGCGCCGCCGCCACCGCGATGTGGACGGTGGTGGACGGCCTGTCCTCGGCCCTGTCCACCTCCTACCGCCGGACCGAGGCCGACCAGCTGCGGCGCGACGACCAGCGCCGCCACGCGCTGCTGGAGGAGGTCGTGGCAGGCGGCACCACCGGGCAGCGGGTGGCCGACCGGCTCGACCTGCCGCTCGGCGGCGACTACCTCGTGGTGGTCACCGACCTCGAGCCGGACGGCGTGGCCGCGCTGCCCGGCCCGCAGACGGCGCTGTCCGCGCTCGGGGTCCGGTCGGTCTGGCACCTGCGCACCGACACCCTCGTCGGGCTGGTGCCCCTGGAGGGTCACGACGCGCGGTTCGTGCTCACCCGGCTCGACTCGCTCGCCCGGGGCCGGGCCGCGGCCGCCACCACCGCCGACGGCCTCGCCGGCGTGGCGACCGCCCACCGGCTCGCGGTGCTCGCCTTGGGCACCTTGCCCAGGGGTGCCGCCGCGGTCGTCCGGATCGAGGACCGCTACCCCGAGGCGCTGCTCATGCGGTCCCCCGAGCTGCGCAGGCGGCTCGTGGAAGGCTGGCTCGGACCTGTGCTGCGCCTGCCGGCGCGGGAGCGGGACGTGCTGCTCGAGACGCTGACGGCCTGGCTGGAAGCCGACCGGTCGGCCGGTGTCGCCGCGGAGCGGCTGTACTGCCACCGCAACACGGTGCTCAACCGGCTGCAGCGGGCCTCCGCGCTCGTCGGGCACCCGCTGACCGGGCGGCAGGCCTACGTCGAGCTGTCGCTCGCGCTCTCCGCGCTCGAGCTCCCGGACTGAATTGGGCAAAGTGCCCAACTCGAGGGGGCGGGTGCTGGGCGTCGGATCATGGTGCCGGGGTCCTCGCTCCGCGAGGCTGGCGGCGTGGCAGCAACGACGCCCAGGAGCAGAGCCGGCCGGGCCGGGAAGCAGGCGAGCCCGCTCGCCGCGGAGGACCCCGACGTGCTGCGGGACTGGTTCCGCCAGATGGTTCTCGTCCGCCGCTTCGAGGAGCGCGCATCCCAGGGGTACACGCGCGCGGAGATCGGCGGCTACTGCCACCTGAACCTCGGCGAGGAGGCCACCGTCGTCGGCCTGCTCGCCGCGATGCGCCCCGACGACTACCTGTTCACCAACTACCGCGAGCACGGCTACGCGATCGCGAAGGGCATCGCGCCCGGCCGGGTGATGGCCGAGCTCTACGGGCGCACCACCGGCACCTCCAAGGGCTGGGGCGGCTCGATGCACCTGTTCGACGCCGACGCGCGGATGCTCGGCGGGTACGGCATCGTCGGCGGCCAGGTCCCGCTCGCCACGGGCGCCGCGCTCGCGATCGACCACCGCGGCGGCGACGAGGTCGTGGTCTGCCAGATGGGCGACGGCACCACCAACATCGGGGCCTTCCACGAGTCGCTCAACATCGCCGCGCTGTGGAACCTGCCGATCGTCTACGTCGTGGTCAACAACGGCCTCGGCATGGGCACCACGGTCGAGAGGTCGTCGGCCGAGCCGGAGCTGCACAAGCGCGCGGCCGCCTACCGCATGCACGGCGAGCGCGTGGACGGCAACGACGTGCTCGCCGTGCGGGACGCCGCGCGCCGCCTCGTCGAGCGGGCGCGGATCGAGGGGAAGCCCGCCCTGCTGGAGTCGCTGAGCTCGCGCCTCAAGGGCCACTCGGTCGTCGATCCGGCGCGCTACCGCACGTCCTCCGACGTCGAGGCCGCCCGCGCCGCCGACCCGATCGCCCGGTTCCGCGCCGAGCTGCTCGCGGCCGGGATCGCCGACGAGGAAGGGCTCACGGCGCTGGAGGCGCAGGCCCGCACCGAGGCCGACGATGCGGTCACCTTCGCGGCCGCGAGCCCGCACCCGGACGTCTCGACGCTGTTCGACCACACCTACGCCACGCCGGTCGCGAACGAGTCGCGCCGGCTGCCGGCGGACGCCCTCTACCGCTGAGGAACCACACCGTGCCCGTCATGACCTACCGCGAGGCCCTGCGCAGCACCCTGCGCGAGGAGCTGCTGCGCGACGACGACGTCCTGCTCATCGGCGAGGAGATCGGCGTCTTCGAGGGTTCGTACAAGATCACCGCCGGGCTGCTCGGCGAGTTCGGCGAGAAGCGCGTGCGCGACACCCCGATCTCCGAGGAGGGCTTCGTCGGCGCCGCGATCGGCGCGGCGATGCTGGGGCTGCGCCCGGTCGTCGAGATCATGACGATCAACTTCTCGCTGGTCGCGCTGGACCAGATCGTCAACCACGCGGCCAAGATCTACGGGATGTTCGGCGGCCAGACGCCGGTGCCGATGGTCATCCGCACCCCCGGCGGGGGCGGCCAGCAGCTCGGCGCGACGCACTCGCAGAACATCGAGCTGTACTACGCGTTCGTACCCGGGCTCAAGGTGGTGGCGCCCAGCACGCCCGCGGACGCGAAGGCGCTGCTGCGCGCCGCCATCCGCGACGACGACCCGGTGCTGTTCCTGGAGAACCTGGCCCTCTACAACACCACGGGCGAGGTGCCCGACGACCTGCCGCCCGCCGAGATCGGCCGGGCCGCGGTGACGCGTGAAGGCAGCGACGTCACGATCGTCGGCTACTCGCGGATGGCCGCCGTGGCCGCGGACGTCGCCGACCGGCTGGCCGAGGAGGGGATCTCCGCCGAGGTCGTGGACCTGCGCAGCCTGCGGCCGCTCGACCGGGACACGATCGTGGCCTCGGTGCGCAGGACCGGCTGCGCCGTGGTGGCCGAGGACGACTGGCTCACCTACGGCATCGGCGCCGAGATCGCCGCGACGATCTCCGAGGGCGCGTTCGACCACCTCGACGCCCCCGTGCGCCGGGTGGCCGCCGCCGAGGTGCCGCTGCCGTACGCCAAGCCGCTCGAACAGGCCGCGCTGCCCTCGGCCGACTCGCTGCTGACCGCTGTGCGGGAGACCCTCGCCGCCGTCGGCCGGCTCCCCTGAGAAATCGGCCCGGGAGGACCACCGATGCCCGAGATCACCATGCCCCGCCTCTCCGACACGATGGAGTCGGGCGTCATCGCGGCATGGCACAAGCACGTCGGGGACCCCGTCACCGCGGGCGACGTCATCGCCGACATCGAGACCGACAAGGCGATCATGGAGCTGGAGGCGTACGACGACGGCGTGCTCGAGCGCATCATCGTGCCCGAGGGCGGGAGCGCCCCGATCGGCGCGCCCATCGGCCTGCTGGGGGACGGCACGGGCGCCCCGGAGCCGGTGGCCGAGGAGCCCCCTGCCCCCGCCGCCGCGCCGGAGCGGGCCCCGGCCCCCGGCGCGCCGCCCATCCCGCCCCGCGAGGGGCGCCCGCCGGCCTCCCCGCTGGCCCGCAGGCTCGCCCGCGACCTCGGCGTCGACCTGGGAGGCGTGCAGGGCAGCGGTCCGAACGGCCGGATCATCCGCGCCGACATCGAGGCGGCCGCCGCGTCCGCGGAGCCCGCGCCGGCACCGGCAGCGCCCCCGGCCGCCGAAACCGAGGACGTCGCGACCGAGGACGTCGCGACCGAGGACGTCGAGGTGCTGCCGCTGCCGCGGATGCAGCGGGTCGCCGCCGAGCGCCTCACGCGCAGCAAGCAGGAGGCGCCGCACATCTACCTGACGCGCTCCGTCGACGTCACCGACCTGCTCGCGCTGCGCGCCACCCTCAACGAGGCCATGGTCGCCGCGGGCGGGCCGAAGGTCAGCGTGAACGACCTCGTCGTCAAGGCGGTGGCCGGCGCGCTGCGCGGCCATCCCGAGATCAACGTCTCCTACGCGGGCGACACGGTGCGCCGGCACCGCCGGGTGCACGTGGGGGTGGCCGTGGCGGTCGAGTCGGGCCTGCTCGTGCCGGTCGTGCACGACGCCGACCGCATGAGCGTCTCGGAGATCGCCGCGCGGACGCGCGAGCTGTCGGTCAAGGCGCGGGAGCGCAAGCTCCGGCCCGAGGAGATGAGCGGCGGCACGTTCACGGTCTCGAACCTCGGGATGTACGGCATCGAGCAGTTCACGGCCGTCATCAACCCGCCGGAGGCGGCCATCCTCGCCGTCGGCGCCGCCACGGAGGAGCTGCGGCCCCGGGACGGCGTCCCGGTCGTGCGGTCGATCATGCGGGTGACGATGTCCTGCGACCACCGCGTCGTCGACGGCGCCACCGGCGCCCGCTTCCTGCAGGCCCTGACGGCGCTGCTGGAGGCCCCGCTGCGCATCCTGGCCTGACCGCCCGGCGGGATGGCCCGGCGGGATGGCACTGCCGAACCGCGCGCACCGCCGTACCCTGGTCGAACCGATCCAGCGACCCGACGGAGTGTCCGGTGGCGACCCAGACGCGATGGCTCCTGGTCGACGACATCGACGGGAGCCGCCCGGCCACCACGGTCGAGTTCGGCCTCGACGGGGAGTCCTACGCGGTCGACCTCTCGGCGGAGCACGCCGCCGAGCTCCGCTCGGTGCTCGGCGAGTTCATCGCGGCGGCCCGCGCGCGGCACGAGGAGCGGACGCCGGCCCTGCGGCACGCGCCGGACCCCCGGACCACCGTGACCGCTCCCGTGGCATCGGCGGATCCCCCCGCACCGCCGGCGCCGCACGGGGGGCTCACGGACGTCCTGCGGGACCTGCGGGCGGAGGTGCGGCGCGCGCTGTTCGAGATCCTCACGGCGCTGCTCGACATCCTGCGCCGACGGCTCGACGCCCGCCGCGTCAGCCGCGGCGCCACCAGCGCCGGCGTCGGCGGGGCGTGAGCTGCCGGCGCCAGCGGCGCGCCTCCTTCTCCACCCCCTTCTTGACGTCCCGGGCGCGCGGCAGGGCCAGCCGCAGCCCGAGCCGGTAGAGCCGCACCGCCACGTAACCGAGCAGCAGCCCGACCGGCAACAGCACGAGCGTGAGGCTCACCACCACGGCGAGCACCAGCAGCACCGTGGCCACCAGCCAGGCCAGGCAAGCCCCTGCCGTCCGCACCACCCGCATCGGTGACACCGCCCCTCCGATGAGACCTCACTCAGGGAGTCCGGGCATCATCGTTGCGGAGCGCGTGCGTTCGAGCACGCCCGAGTGAACGGGGATTCAGTGGTCCAGGTCCGCAACTCGCCGCCCACCGCGCCGGCCCGGCAGTCCCGCTTGTGGCGCAACCTGGCGCTGGGTGCCGCACTGGCCGCCGCGGTGCTCGTCGTCGTGCTGCTGGTGCTCACGCCCGGATCCACGCCGCCACCACCCGGGCCGACCCCACCCCCTCCGGTCGCCGCCGGGCCGCAGTTCTACGTCG
Organism: Pseudonocardia adelaidensis; assembly: GCF_039543345.1. Taxonomy (NCBI): domain Bacteria; kingdom Bacillati; phylum Actinomycetota; class Actinomycetes; order Pseudonocardiales; family Pseudonocardiaceae; genus Pseudonocardia; species Pseudonocardia adelaidensis. The sequence goes on from NZ_BAABJO010000039.1 coordinate 20,800, forward strand.
ACCCCGCCGGGAACGACTCCAACGACGGTTCCGCGGGCGCCCCGTTCCAGACGATCCAGGCGGCCCTGGACGAGGCCCAGCCCGGTACGACGATCAACCTGGCGCCCGGCGAGTACCACGAGCAGCTCGCCACGCAGCGCGACGGCGCGCCCGGCGCGCCCATCACGATCAAGGGCCCGGAGACCGGCCAGGACCGGTCCGGCCGCTACCAGGCCACGCTGTACGGCACCGACCGCGTCGTCAGCGTCGACCACAGCTACTACGTCTTCGAGGGCTTCACGATCGACGGCCAGGAGAAGCTCAAGGGACGGCAGTTCCCCGAGAACCTGTCGGCGATCACCGCCTTCAAGCAGAGCGTCGCCAAGGACGTCGAGGACGGCCGGCTGGTGTACATCGGTGCGTCCGACGCCTCGCGCGACATCACGGGCATCGAGATCCGCAACATGTTCCTCAACGGTGCGGGCGGCGAGTGCATCCGGTTGCGCAACAACGCCCACGACAACGTCATCGCCGACTCGGTGATCCAGTACTGCGGCCTGTTCGGCAAGAAGAGCGGGGACGGGGGCCGGTTCGAGTTCCACAACGGCGAGGGTGTCTACATCGGCACCAGCCCGAAGTCCGACGGCCAGCCGATGGCCGAGAACGACACGAGCTCCGGCAACCGGGTCACCGGCAACATCATCCGCACGTTCGGCTCGGAGTGCTTCAACGTCAAGGAGAACGCGCACGACAACGTGTTCGAGAACAACCAGTGCTCCGGGAACGTCGAGTCCACCGAGTTCGACGGCAGCAACATCGAGCTGCGCGGGCACGACAACATCGTGCGCAACAACACGATCTCCGGCTCCGAGGGCGTCGGCATCAAGATCAAGAGCGACGGCGAGGAGTACGACAAGGGCGGCAACGTCGTCGAGGGCAACCAGATCTCCGACGTCGCGGGCGAAGCGTTCCAGGTGGAGTCGGACGCCCAGCAGGGGCAGATGTGCGGCAACCAGGTCCAGGCGGCGTCGCTCGGCGAGGACGCGCCCCCGGGGGTCGGCCAGCCCTGCTGAGGCGTGATCGACACAGGTAGTCACGGGATGTGACATCGGGCGTATCTCGTTCGCCCGTTCGGGTGTTGTACGGGCGTGAGAGAACGCACCGGCGGGGCCGCCCGCCTACCGATCGTCGCCGCACTGGTCGCCGTGGCGTGCACGGTGCCCGCCACGGCAGCCCACGCCGCGACGTCCGCAGACGAGATCGACACCGTCGTCGCGCTGGTCAACCAGGAGCGCGCGGAAGCGGGCTGCGACCCCGTCAGCGTCGACGCCCACCTCACCGACGCCGCCGAGGGGCACTCGCAGGACCAGTCGGACATGGGGAAGATGACCCACACCGGCTCCGACGGCTCCTCCGTGGGCGACCGCGCCACGAAGGCCGGCTACGCGTGGCGCAAGGTCGGGGAGAACGTCGCATCGGGCACGACGTCGCCCGAGCGGGTCATGTCGCTCTGGATGAACAGCGAGGCCCACCGGGAGAACATCCTCAACTGCGCCTACGAGGACATCGGCGTGGCCCGTGTCGGCGGCTACTGGACGCAGGACTTCGGCACGCCCGAGTAGACCGCGCCGGGGCGCTCGTGGCCTAGACTCGCCGGTCGTGAGCGCCCCGACCCGCCGGGCCCCGAACGACCTGCTGGTGCACCTGCGCCGGGCCCGCGACCACGTCGACCGCCACTACACCGAACCCCTCGACCTCGAGGCGATCGCCGCGGTCGCCGGTATCAGCAAGTACCACTTCCAGCGGCTGTTCACCGCCACCTACGGGGTCTCCCCGGCGGCGCACCTGTCCCGCCGGAGGGTGGAGCGGGCGCAGGACCTCCTGCGGGCCACCAACCTCACCGTCACCGAGGTCTGCCACGCCGTCGGCTTCTCCAGCCTCGGCTCGTTCAGCAGCCGGTTCCGCGAGCTGGTCGGCGAGTCACCCAGCGAGTTCCAGCGCCGCTGGGCCGGAACCGGCGCCCCGCACATCCCGGGGTGCTTCGTGTTCATGTGGGGCCTGGCCGAGCGGCGCTCCGCAAGCCAGGAGAAGCCACCGGAGGCGCCGGGCTCCTAGGCTTCTCCGCATGATCACAGCCGTCTCCATCGCCAGCGTGTTCGTGAAGGACGTCGACGCCTCCAAGGCCTTCTACATCGACGTGCTCGGCTTCCAGGAGCACACCGACATCACCCTCGGCGAGGGCTACCGGTGGTGCACCGTGAAGAGCCCCACCCAGCCGGACCTCCAGATCCACCTCACGGTGCCCGGCCCGCCGATCCCGGACGACATGGTGGCCTCGATCAACCGCGCGCTCGACGCCGGCAACATGTTCGGCATCGGCGTGAACGTGGACGACTGCCGCAAGACCTACGAGGACCTGCAGGCCAAGGGCGTGGAGTTCATCCAGCCGCCGGAGGAGCGCCCGTACGGCGTGGAGGCCGTCGCCCGCGACAACTCCGGCAACTGGATGGTGCTGGTCGAGCCGAAGGCCTACAGCGCCGCCGACTTCGCGTAGCCCCGCCATGGGCCGGCCGCCCGGCCCGGCGGGGCGTGATCACCGGCGCGTTCCCGCGGCGAGGTCGGCGGCCGCGCGGGCGCGCAGCTCGACCCGCCGGACCTTGCCGGTGGCGTTGCGGGGCAGCGCGTCCGTCCGCACGAGGTACTTCGGGATCTTGTAGCGGGCGAGGTGCGCCTCCAGGTGGGAGCGCAGGTCATCGTCGGTGGGGTCGGCGCCCTCCCGCAGCTGGACGTACGCCGCGCCGACCTCACCCCACCTCTCGTCCGGGACGGCGACGACCGCGGCGTCGGCCACAGCGTCCAGCCGCACCAGCACGGCCTCGACCTCGGCCGGGTACACGTTCTCGCCGCCGGAGATGATCACGTCCTTCTGGCGGTCGACGACGTCGGCCCACCCGTCCGGGCCCACCCGGAGCACGTCGCCGGTGCGGAACCAGTCGCCGTCGACGAACGCATCGGCCGACTCGGCCGGGCGGTTCCAGTAGCCGGCGAACACGTGCGGCCCGCGCACGAGCAGCTCGGCGGGCTCCGCGCCGACCGGCACGCGGGCGCCGTCGCGCAGCATGGCGACCTCGGTGGCGAAGTGCGGGACACCCACGGAGACCGGACGGTCCAGGTCGCCACCACGCGGCACCATGTACACCCCCGGGGCCGCCTCCGTCATGCCGTAGCCCTGTTGGACCTGCACGCCGCGCTCGAGCCACGCCCGCGCGACGCGCTCCTGCACCGGCGAGCCCCCGTAGAGGACGGTGTGCAGCGTGTCGAGCTTCGCACCCTCCCAGCCGGGGTGCTCCACCATCATCTGCAGCATCGTGGGCACCGCGGAGAAGCTGGTGACGCCGACCTCGCCGATCCGGGCGAGCACCGCACCCGCGTCGAAGGCGGCGAGTGGCTCGACGCAGCCCCCCTTGAACAGGGTCGGCAGCGTGACCTGACCGAGCCCGACGCAGTGGAAGAGCGGGGAGATGCAGAGCGCCCGGTCGGTGCTGAGCACGTCGACGTGCGCGAGCTGGTTGATGGTGTTCCAGGTGAGGTTGCCGTGGGTGAGCACGGCCGCCTTGGGCCGCCCGGTCGTGCCGGAGGTGTAGAGCAGGATCGCCGGGTCGTCGAGCGTGACGGCCGGCGGCTCGGCGAGCGGGTCCGCGGCCACGACGGCGGCCTCGTACTCCGGGCCGACCCTCAGGACGGGCGCGGCGAGACCGGTCGCACCGGCCAGGGCGTCGGTGTCGGCGCTGTGCACCAGGAGCGCGGCGCCCGAGTCCTCGAGCATGTACCGGATCTCGGCGGCGGCGAGCCGGTAGTTCAGCGGGACCGCGATCGCACCCAGGAGCCAGGTGGCGAAGTACGTCTCGAACACGCTGATCGCGTTGACGCCGAGGTAGGCGACGCGGTCGCCCGGCCGGACCCCCCGCCCGGCCAGAACGCTCGCGAGCCGTGCGGTGCGGTCGGCGAGCTCGGCGTAGGTGACGGTGCGCTCGCCCTCCACCAGCGCCGGGCGGTCGGGCGCGATCCGGGCGCGCCGCGTCGGCCAGCTGCCGACCGCCGGCGCCGCCGCGTGCCGCAACGCCGCGGTGTCCACGAGGCCTCCCGAATGACAGGCTTCCTGATATCGGGGGCAGCCTAACGTCATCCCGCGGGCGGAACCAGGCCCTCCCGGATCGCCAGCAACGCCGCCTGGGTGCGCGAGGCGAGCCCGAGCTTGCCGAGCAGGTTGCTCACGTGCGTGCGGGCCGTGCGCTCGCTGATCACCAGCTCGGCGGCGATCTCCTTGTTGGACCGGCCCTCCGCCACGAGGCGCAGGATCTCGCGCTCCCGGGCCGTGAGGGCGCGCAGCCCGCTGCGGGGAGCCCGGATCTCCTGGGCGAGGCGGCGGGCGACGGCCGCGTCCAGGAACACCTCCCCACCGGCGGCGGCGTGCAGCGCGGCCGCGATCTCGCCCGGCCCCGCGTCCTTCAGCAGGTAGCCGGCCGCGCCCTCGTGCAGTGCGGCGTGCACGCGCTCGATCTCCCCGAAGCTGGTGAGCACCACGACCTGCACCGACGGGAAGCGGCGCCGGATCTCCGCGATCGCGGCGACGCCGTCCATGCCCGGCATCTGCAGGTCCATGAGCGCCACGTCGGGCAGCCTGCCGTGCGCCGCGAGGTCCGCGAGCACGTCCAGGGCGCCGGCGCCGTCAGCGGCCTCGCCCGCCACCTCGACGTCGTCGAGCACGGCGAGGTAGGCGATCACGCCCCGCCGGACCACCGCGTGGTCGTCGACGACCAGCACTCGCAGGTCCCTGTCCACCGGCCCATCATTCAGGTACGTCAAATGACGCGCCCACCGACGTTGCGGTGGCCGCCCCGGTCGCGCCATTTCCCCGTATCCGCGCAGGTACGCGCGTTCATAGCGTGACTTCGGACGAACGCATCGACCGGCTAGGAAGGCACGCATGAGCGCGAAGAACCTGCAGGACGTCTTGGACCAGGCAGGAGACACCGTCGACCTGCTGCGGAACTCACAGCTGGGCGCCTACATCTACCCGGTCGTGCCGGCCGAGTTCACCAACTTCCGGCGCGAGGTCATCGCCTGGCGCGAGTCGGCCGTGCTGTTCGACCAGAGCCACCACATGGTCAACCTCTTCATCTCCGGCCGCGACGCGCTGAAGTTGATCACCGACAACGGGATCAACAGCACCGCGAAGTTCCGGGTGGACACCGCCAAGCAGTTCGTGCCGGTGTCGCCGGAGGGCGGCGTGATCGGTGACGGCATCCTCTTCCGGCTGGCCGAGGACCAGTTCATCTACGTCGGCCGAGCGCCGGTGGCCAACTACCTGCAGTTCCGGGCCACGCAGGGCTACGACGTCGACATCAAGGTCGACCAGCGCTCCCCCATGCGGCCCTACGGCAAGGCCGTCACGCGCGACCTGTGGCGGTTCCAGATCCAGGGACCGCGCGCCTGGGACGTCATCGAGAAGCTCAACGGCAGCCCCGTCGAGCAGACCCGGTTCTTCACCCTCGGCCACATGAAGATCGGCGGCGAGGACGTCCGCACCCTGCGCCACGGCATGGCCGGCGCCCCCGGCCTGGAGATCTGGGGTCCGTACGACAGCTACGACCGGGTGCGCGAGACCATCCTGGAGGCGGGCCGCGAGTTCGGCCTGGAGCCCTGCGGCTCGCGCGCGTACGCGTGCAACACGCTCGAGTCGGGCTGGATCCCCTCGCCGCTGCCCGCCATCTACTCGAGCGACGGGCTGCGCGACTACCGCGAGTGGCTCGGCCCCGACAGCTACGAGGCCACCAATGCCATCGCCGGCAGCTACGTGTCGGACAAGATCGAGGACTACTACCTCAACCCGTGGGAGATGGGCTACGGGTCGTTCGTGAAGTTCGACCACGACTTCGTCGGCCGCGACGCGCTCGCCGCGATCGAGCCGGAGAAGCAGCGCCGCAAGGTCACGCTCGCCTGGAACGCCGAGGACGTCGCCAAGCTGCTGGCCTCGCCGGTCACCGACGGCCCGGACTACCAGTTCTTCGACCTGCCGAACGCGAACTACGGGCCGTCCAACTTCGACTCGGTGGTCGACTCCGACGGCACCCTGGTCGGGCTCTCGCTCTTCACCGGCTTCAGCGCCAACGAGCGCAAGGTGCTCTCGCTGGCCACCGTCGCCCCCGACGTGCCGCTCGGCGCCGAGGTGCAGGTGATCTGGGGCGAGCCGGACGGCGGCACCCGCAAGCCCACCGTTCAGCCGCACGAGCAGCTCGCGGTGCGCGCCGTCGTGAGCCCGGCCCCGTACGCGGACATCGTCCGCGAGAGCTACCAGCCGGGCTGGCGGTCGAAGGCCGCCTCGGTCTAGACAGCCGCGGTCTGGACAGCCGGGGTCTGGACAGCCGGGGTCTGGACAGGCGGGGTCTGGACAGGCGCAAATCCGGACGCCGTCGGCGGGGTCGCGCACGAGCCGACCCCGCCGACGGGTTTCACCGACGACCGGGAACACGGAGGATCGGGTTGTGGCCACCGTTCGGAGCACCGTTCACGACCTTCTGCGTTCCTGGGACCTGACCACGGTCTTCGGCAACCCCGGCTCGAACGAGCTGCCGTTCCTCGACGGCTTCCCGCCCGACTTCCGCTACGTCCTCGGCCTCCAGGAGGCCGCCGTCCTCGCGATGGCCGACGGGTACGCCCAGGCCACCGGCCGCCCGGCGCTCGTGAACCTGCACTCGGCCGCCGGACTCGGCCACGCCGTGGGCAACCTCGCGAACGCACGCGCGAGCCACACACCGCTCGTGGTCACAGCGGGCCAGCAGAACCGCTCGATGATCGGTCTGAACGCCGTGCTGGGCGAGGCCGACATGGTGCGGGTGCCGGAGCCGCAGGTGAAGTGGGCGTACGAGCCCGCGACGGCCCAGGACGTGCCGCGGGCGCTGTCCGAGGCGTTCCACCGGGCCGCGTTGCCGCCGGCCGGGCCGGTGTTCGTCTCGCTGCCGATGGACGACTGGGGACAGCCCGCCGATCCGGACGTGGCGGCCCTCCTGCCGGGGCGGCGGGTGCGGTGGGCGGGCGCGGCCGACCCGGACGTGGTCGCCGAGCTGGCCCGGCGGATGGCGGCGGCGCGCACGCCCGCGCTCGTCGTCGGGCCCGAGGCGGACGACGAGCGGGCCTTCGGCCGGGTGGTCGCCCTCGCCGAGCGCTGGCGGGCCGCGGTGTGGACCGCACCGACGGCCCCGCGCTGCCCGTTCCCCACCCGGCACCCGCAGTGGCGCGGCCTGCTGCCGCCCAGCATCGCCGGGGTGGCCGAGCACCTCGCGGGCCACGACTTCGTGCTGGTGCTGGGTGCACCGGTGTTCCGCTACCACGCCCACCGGCCCGGCCGGTGGCTCCCCGAGGGCACCGAGCTGGTGGCCGTGGGCTCCGACCCCGGGGCGGCTGCCCGCACCCCGTTCGGGGACGCGCTGGTGGGCGACGTCGCCGCCATCGCCGGACAGCTGCTGCCGGCGCTCCCCGACGACGCGGACCGCGCCCTCCCGGAGCCGCGCACGGTCCCCCACGCCGTACTGCCCGACGACGGCCCGTTCCCCGCCGACGCGCTCTTCGCCGCGCTCACCGAGGCGCTGCCGGCGCGCGCGCGCCTCGTCAACGAGTCCACCGCGAACACCAGCCAGTTCTGGACGCACCTCGACCTGCGCACACCCCGCTCGCTGCTCTTCCCCGCTGCGGGTGGCCTCGGCTTCGGCCTCCCCGCCGCCGTCGGCATGGCACTGGCCGACCCCGAGCGGCCCGTCGTGGCCGTGCTCGGCGACGGCGCCGCGCAGTACGGCATCACCGGGCTCTGGACGGCCGCGCAGCACCGGCTCCCGATCACCTTCCTCGTGCTGCGCAACGGCGGCTACGGCGCCCTGCGCGGCTTCGTCGACAGCCTCGGCGTCCAGAACGCCCCCGGACTGGACCTGCCCGACCTGGACGCCGTGCGCATCGCAGAGGGCTACGGCGTCCCCGCCTGCCGGGTGACGACCGCCCGCGACCTGAAGGCCGCCCTGGCCGAGGTGGCGACGGCCTCCGGCCCGCGGCTGGTGGAGATCCCGGTACCGACGGAGCTGCGGCGGCTGGGGTGACGAGCGGCACCAGCGGGTCCCACTGCTGCCCACCTCCAGGATGATCCCCGGGCACTTCGCGCATCCAGCATGGACTTCGCACAAAGCCGGCCTTGTGCGAAGTGCGTGCTGGGTGTGCGAAGTCGGGCCTCGGTGTCCGGGGCGGCGGCCCCCCAGCTCAGCCGTCGCTCGCCGCGGGCAGCGCCTCGGTGTCCGGGGCGGCGTGGCTCGGCACCCGCAGGACCAAGGTGGCCAGGAGGCTGACGAGGCAGATGGCGCTGAGGTACAGGGCGATCGCGGTGGACGAGCCGTACGCGGCGAAGAGCGCGGTGGCCGCGATGGGCGTGATCGCCCCGCCGATCATGCCACCGATCTGGTAGGCGATGGAGGCGCCGCTGTAGCGCACGCGCACGTCGAAGATCTCGGTGAACAGGCGCCCCTGCGCACCGACGATGAGGCCCTGCACGAGCGCCGCCACGCAGAATGCGACGAAGGCGAGCCCGGCGTTGCCGGTGTCCACCATCGCGAACATCGGCAGTGGCCACACGACGGCCGTGATGGCCCCGATCACGTAGATCGGCTTGGCGCCGTACCGGTCGGCGAGGACGGCCGACAGCACGATCACGGCGATCCACACCACGGTGGAGAGCAGGATGAGCGTGAGCAGCAGGGGTCGCGGGTAGCCGACGACCTGCGTGCCGTACGTGAGCATGTAGACGATCACGGAGTAGCCGATCGCCGGTGGGGCGATGGCGGCGAGGCTCGCGAGCGCCAGCGTCAGCGGGTCGCGCCGGAAGAGCTCGGCCACGGGGACCTTGCTCACCGCCCGGTCCTTCTTGAGCCGTTCGAACTCGGGGGCGTCCTGCAGGCGCCTGCGCACGAGGACCCCGACGATCACGAGCAGCAGGCTGGCGAGGAAGGGCAACCGCCAGCCCCACTCCAGGAACTGCTCGTTCGACAGCGGAGCGACGGCGAGGAAGGCGAGGTTGGACGTCAGCACGCCCATGGGCACCCCGAACTGCGCGAAGCTGCCGTACATGGCCCGCTTGCGCGGTGGGGCGTGTTCGGTGGCGATGAGCACCGCGCCGCCCCACTCGCCGCCGACGCCGAAGCCCTGCGCGACCCGCAGGACCACGAGCAGGAGCGGGGCGGCGATGCCGATGGCTGCGTACGTCGGCAGCACGCCGATCAGGAACGTGGAGCCCCCGGTCAGGACCAGGGTGAGCACCAGCATCGACTTGCGGCCGAGCCGGTCGCCGAAGTGGCCGATCACGGCCGCCCCCAGCGGGCGGGCGATGAACCCGACGGCGAAGGTCCCGAACGCGGCGAGGGTGCCGGCGGCCGGGGAGAACGAGGGGTAGAACAGCTGGCCGAACACGAGCGCGGCCGCCGTGCCGAAGATGTAGTAGTCGTACCACTCGATCGATGTGCCGATGAAGCTCGCCACGAAGATGCTTCTCCGCGACGGGCTGGTGGCAGGTCTGGACGCGGGTGCTGTCACGGCTGCGCACTCCTTCGGACGCCATGTGCTGGGGTGATCCAAGCAAAGCGGGGGGCCGGCCGCACCCGTGCGGGGACGCGTGCCGGATACGTCATCTGTCCCATTCGGGCCTCCCCTCAGGCCTCCCCTCAGGCCTCGCTGTCGGCCAGCCACACGTCGGCGAGGCGGCGGCCCTGGTAGATGGGGCTCGGCCACAGGTCCTGCACCCGCTCGTTCGCGATCGCGTAGTCGTACTTCTGGATCGGGTAGAACGCCTGCCGGATCTGGGACTCCATCCGCACCTGCATCTGCCGGTAGATCTCGTTGCGGGCGGCGTCGTCGACGGTCGCGCGCGACTCGTCGACCATCCGGTTCAGCTCGGGGTCGTCGACGAGGGCGTAGTTCTCGATCGAGTCCGGCTCGAAGTCGCGCCACACCTGGTCGGGCAGGTGGACGCCGCGCAGCGCCTTGGTGATCGCGAAGTCGTGGTTGCGGCGCCGGTCGATCCCGGTGGCCGGGTCCACGATCTCGATCTCGGCATTGATGCCCACTTCGGCGAGGTCGGCCTGCATCCACTGCGCCTCGCGCACGTCCTCGTCGTCGACGCGCTGCACGAGCAGCGAGGTGGAGAACCCGTTCGGCAGGCCCGCCTCCGCGAGCAGCGCCCGCGCGTGCGCGGGGTCGAACGGGCGCAGGCGGAGGACCTCGTCGCGGGTCAGCGCGGCCGGGCTGGTGTCCGGTCGCAGCAGGGAGGTCAGGTTGAAGTGGCCGCGGATGTTCTCGCCCATGCCGACCCAGTCGACCGCCTCCATCACGGCCTGCCGCACCCGGACGTCGTCGAGCGGCTTCACCCTCGGGTTGAGGTAGATGCTGATCGGCGCGCCCGGCGTCTCGGTGACCGTGAAGCCACCGCGCGACCGGAACTCGTCGGCCACGTTCACGTCGCTCGTGACACCGGCGTCGAGCCGGCCGCTGCGCAGGGCGGCGGTGATCGCCGCGGTGTCGGAGAGGATCGGGCGGCGGATCTCGTCGAGGTAGGGCCGGCCGGGGACGAAGTAGTCCGGGTTGCGCTTGAGCACCCATTCCACATCGGGCGTGTGCGAGTCGAGCAGGAACGGCCCGGTGCCGATCGCCTGGGTCTCCAGGTCGTACCGCCCCTCGATCCCCTCCCTGGGCACGACCATGTTGAAGTGGTACGCCAGGTACTCCAGCAGCGGGGCGTACGGCCGCTCCAGGGTGAACACGGCCGTGTGCTCGTCGGGCGCGGTGATGCTCGTGACCGGCTCGAACATCCAGGCGTACTGGGCGGGCGTCCGCTTCACCGCCTCGAACGTGGCCACCACGTCATCGGACGTGAACGGGCGCCCGTTCACCGGCGGGACGTTCTGCCAGCGCACGTCGTCGCGGAGCCGGAACGTGTAGGTCAGCCCATCGGGCGAGATCTCCCACGACTCGGCCAGGTCCGGCACGATCTCGAGCGTGTCCACGTCCGCGCCGGTCCGGAACTCCAGGAGCTTGCTGTAGACGGTGCCCGAGATGACCCCCATCGCCGCCGGGTCGGTCTGGAGCAGCGGATGGATGCTGGTGCTGATCTCAGAGGTCATCTGCACGACGAGACTCCCGCCGGGTCGGGGGTCGCCCACCGGTCCCGACCGGCTGCTCCGCCCACCGCCGCCGCACGCCGAGAGCCCCAGTGCGCCCGACGCCGCGAGGGTGGCCAGCAGGAACGTCCGGCGGTCGACGGGCCTCATGCCAGCTCCCCGTCCATCTCGCCGGTGACGTCCAGCGGGATGAGCGGCAGCGGCCCGGCGAGCTCGGACGCGGGTGCGGGCGCGTAGGCGAAGTTCTTGGCCCGCGCGCCACCGTCGACCACGAAGTCGCAGCCGGTGATCAGGCGGGCGTAGTCGGAGCAGAGCCAGGCGACGGCGTGGCCGATGTCGGTCGGGGTGCCGGTGGTCCCCATGGGTACGAGCGGGGCCCGCTGCCCGGTGAAGCGGGACGGGCGGCGCCACTCCTCGTCGCCGGTCGCGCCCCCGATCCCGTGGGTGCGCGGCCGGTCCAGCACGCCGCCCGCACCGCGTTCCTTGATCAGCTCCGGGTTGTCCGGGGTGGGTGCGGTGGGCGTGAAGCTGTTGACGCGGATGCCGTAGGGAGCGAGGTCCATGGCCGCGGCTCGGACGAAGTTGTTCACCCCGCCCTTGTGGAAGGCGTAGGCGATCACGCCGGCCGAGCCGGACCAGCCGTTGGACGAGGAGATCGCGACGATGGAGCCGCGGATGCCGCGCTCGGCCATGTGCCGGCCGACGTGCTTCGTGTTGAGGAAGTTGCCCAGGCCCGCCACCCGCACGGCGCGGTCGAAGAACTCGGCGCTCTCGTCGAGCACTCCCTTGCCGCCGAGCAGCGCGGCGTTGTTGACGAGCACGTCGATCTGCCCGAACTCGTCGATCACCCGCGCGATGTAGCCGGTGACCTGCTCCTCGTCGGTCACGTCGCCGGGCACCGCGATCGCCGTGCCTCCGTTGCGCTCGATCCGGTCCACCGCGGTCTTCGCGGCCGCGGGGTCGATGTCGTTGCACGCGACCTTCGCGCCGTAGCGCGCGAGCGCCAGCGCGATGCCGCTGCCGATGTTCGGGCCCGCCCCGGTGACCAGGGCGACCTTGCCCTCCAGCGAGATCTCCACGTTGCTCCCCTCTTCAGTTGTCGGCTGGGTCGGCGCTGCGTGCGAGGCTGGGTGCGAGCGCGGCGGGCGGGCGGCCGCCCCTCCACCAGCGGCGGGCGGCCCGGTCGACCACGGGCCGCTGCAGGCGCGGATCGAGGTGGTCGCGCAGGGCGTCCCCGAGCAGGTTGAAGCTGAACACCGCGAGCGACAGCAGTGCGGCCGGCACGAGGATGATCCAGGGCGCGCGCTCGACGTACCGGACCCCTTCGGAGAGCATCGCGCCCCACGACGGGGTGGGCGGCGGGGCGCCGATGCCGAGGAACGACAGCGCCGACTCGGCGATGATCACGCCGGCGAAGATCAGGCTGCCCAGCGTGAGCACCGACGCGACGAGGTTGGGCAGCACGTGCCGCAGGAGGATCCGCGGCACGCCCGCACCGGTCGCGCGGGCGGCCTCGACGTAGCGCTCCTCGCGGATGCGCAGCGTCTCTCCGCGGGCGATCCGGTTGAACGACGGCGTGATCACCACGGTCAGCGCGATCACGGTGTTGCGCACCGACGGCCCCAGCACCACCGCGATGAAGAGCAGCAGCACGATGCCCGGCACGGCCTGCACGGCGTCCATCACGCGCTGCAGCACGACGTCGACGACCCGGCCGAAGTAGCCCGAGACCACGCCGACGGTGGTGCCGAGCACGAGGCTCGCCGCCGTGGTCGCGACGCCCACCAGCAGCGACGTGCGCGCGCCGTGGATCGCGCGGCTGAGCACGTCGCGGCCCAGGTCGTCGGTGCCCAGCGGGAACCGCGCCGACGGCTCCTCGAGGATGTCGCGGCGGAACTGCTCGAGGGGGTCGTGCGGGGCGAGCCACGGCGCGAACAGCGCGGCGAGCACGAACACGGTGATCAGCACGAGTGCGATCGCACCGAGTGGCTGCGCCCGGACGAACACCCGCAGTCGGTCGGTCACGAGAGCGCCCTTCCCGTCCGGATCCGGGGGTCGACCAGCGCGTAGAGCAGGTCGATCACGATGATCGTGATGACGAAGAGGCCGGCGTAGAAAATCGTGCAGGCCACCACGACGGGGTAGTCGCGGTCGAGGACCGCCTGGTAGATGAGCTGTCCCGTGCCGGGGATGGCGAACATCTGCTCGAGGATCACCGTGCCGCCCAGCACGGTGGCCAGCTCGAGGCCGAGCAGCGTGAGCACCGCGATCGTCGAGTTGCGCAGTGCGTGCTTGAACACGACCGTGCGGTGGCGGGCGCCCTTGGCGTGCACGGTGCGGATGTAGTCCGAGCCCAGCGACTCCAGCATCGACGAGCGGGTCATGCGTGCGATCGCGGCCATGCCGCCGGTACCGAGCGCGAGCACGGGGATGGCGATCTGCTGCAGCCAGCCGGCGAAGTCCTCCCCCGGGCCCGCGTAGACGATCGGCGGCGACCACGCGAACCACAGCGCGAGGAACGTGAGCACGAGCAGCCCGACCACGAAGTTGGGCACCGACAGGAACGCCACCGCGAAGACGCGCACGGCGGCGTCCACCGCGGTGCCGCGCGTGACGGCGGCGACGATGCCGAACCCGACCCCGAGCAGGGCGCCGATCACGATGGCGAGCAGTCCCAGCTGCAGCGTGACCGGGACGCGGGCCATGAACAGCTCGGTCACCGGCTCGCCGCCGTAGAACGAGGTGCCGAGGTCCCCCTGCACGGCGCCGGCCAGCCACGACCCGAGCTGCGCCCACACCGGCTGGTCGAGGCCGAACTGCGCCCGCAGCGCCTCGGCCTCCTCCGCGCTCACGCCGGTCTCCTGCAGCTGCAGCGACACCGCGTCGCCGGGCACGAGCCGCATGACCACGAAGACGAACACGGTGACCAGCACCATCACGACCAGGCCGTAGCCCAGCCTGCGGAGCGTGTAGCCGATCACGACGCCTCCCGGCCGGGGAGACTGCGCACCGCGCCCACGAGCGTCTTCGTGTACGCGTGCTGCGGGTCGGCGAACAGGACGTCGCCGTCGCCGCGTTCGACGATCTCCCCGAGGTGCATCACGCAGACCTCGTCGGCCATGTACCGCACGACGTTCAGGTCGTGCGCGATGAACAGGTAGGACAACCCCAGCTCGGCCTGCAGCCGCTTGAGCAGGTTCAGCACCTGGGCCTGCACCGAGACGTCGAGCGCCGACACGGCCTCGTCGCACACGATCAGATCCGGCCCGGTGGCGAGCGCTCGGGCGATGCCGATCCGCTGCGCCTGACCGCCGGAGAACTGGTGGGCGTACTTGTGCAGGTCGCGGGCGCCCAGCCCGACCCGCTCGAGGAGCTCCACCACCCGGTCGGTGCGCTCCCGGCCCCGCGCGAGCCGGTGCACCGCGAGGGGCTCGCCCACGGCCTCGACCACGCGCATCCGCGGGTTGAGCGAGCCGAACGGATCCTGGAAGACGATCTGCATCCGCCGCCGGAGCGCCCGCACCTCGCGGCGGGAGGCGCGCAGCAGGTCGACGCCGTCGAACGAGAGCCGGCCCGACGTCGGGTCGAGCAGGCGCAGCGCGAGCCGCGCCACCGTCGACTTGCCGGAGCCGGACTCCCCGACCAGGCCCACGGTGCGCCCACGCGGGATCGTGAGCGAGACACCGTTCACGGCCTTGACGACGGCGCGGCGCATCCGGAAGTGCTTGACGAGGTCGTGCGCCTCGAACAGCGGGTCACCCGGCACGGGCCACCTCCCCCGCGCTCACGTGCTGCCAGCACCGGCTCGTGCGGCCCGGTCCCAGGTCGTGCAGGGGCGGTTCGTCGGTCGCGCACCGGTCCAGCACCGACGGGCAGCGCGGGTGGAACCGGCAGCCGCCGGGCAGGTCCGACGGATGCGGGACGTTGCCCGCGATCGCCGGCATCGGCAGGTCCCGGGGCGTGGTCGGCGTCGGGATCGACCCGATCAGCGCCCGGGTGTAGGGGTTGCGCGGGTCGCGCAGCACGTCGTCCACCGCGCCCTGCTCCACGACCCGCCCCGCGTACATCACGAGCACCCGGTCGGCCATCTCCGCGACCACCCCCATGTCGTGGGTGACGAAGAGCAGCGCGGTGCCGTGGTCGCGCTGCATGCGGCGCAGCAGCTCGAGGATCTGCGCCTCGACGGTGACGTCCAGTGCGGTGGTGGGCTCGTCGGCGATGAGCAGGGCGGGCTCGCAGGCCAGCGCCATCGCGATCATCACGCGCTGCTGCTGCCCGCCGGACAGCTCGTGCGGGTAGGACCGCACGCGCCGCGCCGGGTCCGGGAGCCCGACCTCGGTGAGCAGCTCGACGGCTCGGCGGCGGGCATCGCGGCGGGAGACCGGGCGGTGGATCCGCAGTGCCTCCGCGATCTGGTCCCCGACGGTGAAGAGCGGGTCGAGGGAGCTCATCGGGTTCTGGAAGATCATGGCGATCTCGGCGCCGCGCAGGCGGCGCAGCCGCTCCGCGCCGGCGCCGACGAGCTCCTCGCCCTGGAACCGGATGGACCCGGCGGTCACCCGGCCGCCGCCGAGCAGCCCGAGCACCGCGAGCGACGACACGCTCTTCCCCGAGCCCGACTCCCCGACGACGGCCAGGGTCTCGCCCGCCGTCACGCGGAACGACACCCCGGACACGGCCTCGATGGGCCCGGACGGCGTCGGGAACCGCACGGACAGGTCGTGCACGTCGAGCAGCGGCGGCGACATGGTCAGCTCGCGTCCGCCGGGTACGTCAGCACGATCGACTCCTCGGGCACCCCGAGCGCCGCGTGCAGGATGTTGCGCATGATCGGCTTCGGGACCAGGCAGTCCTCGCAGGCCTGCGGGCCCGCGGTGATCGTCACCTCGACGCCGTCGCCCGCCTCGGCGACCGCCATCCGGTAGTCGTCCGCCTCCAGGGTGCTGCGCAGTCCGGACAGGGCGTTCTCGTCGATGCTCACGTGCTGACACCTCCTGTGGCGGGGCGGATCGGGTGGGCGGTGCGCGACCAGCCGCCGAAGCCGAACGGGCGCACGACCATCGACATCGCCGCGTTGCGCGCCCCGGCGACGACGATCGGGATCTGGTCGGGGTCGGGCACGACGTGCAGGCCGTGCTCGTCGATGCCCGGCCCCTCCTGCCCGGCGAGGCTCTTGCCGGCGAGCTGCATCTCCGTGTGGGTGCGGAAGGCGTGCTCGGAGATCCACCGCTGCACGTCGGCCTTGGAGAAGCCGCCGTCGGCGAGCAGCTGGGCGTGTTCGACGCCCAGCACGAGGCCCGCCGAGGAATGCCGCCCGATCGCGGCGCCGGTGCGGGCCACCGTGTCCGCGATGTCCCAGAGCACCTGCTCGGGGTCGGAGGTGTGGCGGTTGTCGATGAACTCGCAGGTGCGCAGCAGCAGTGCGGACACCGCGTCGGTGCCGGGCGCCAGCCCCAGCTCGGTGGCGAGGGGCTCCCAGGGGCTCTCGTCCTCGTTCTCGCCGATGCACAGCGTGAACCGCCCGGGGAGCCCCTGGGTCGACTGCTCGAGCTCCTGCGGCCGGATCCCGAAGACGTTGCGCACGACGAGCCCGACGGCGCGCGCGATCGTCGCGTTGGCCCGGAAGCCGGGCCCGAGGACCCCGCCGCCGGAGTTGATGGACAGCTCGGCGCGGATCGGGCCGTTGACGATGATCAGCGGTGCCGGCCCGCTGGTGCTCTGCCAGCCTCCGCCGGTCACCACGCGCTGGTTCATCAGCGCGTCCCACGCGGCCAGCACCACGGGCAGGTACTCGGGCCGGCAGCCCGCCATCGCGGCGTTGACCGCGGCCTGTTCCACGGTGCACTCGCGGCCGAGGTGCGGCACCGCGGCCACGACCTCGTCGCGCGGCCGGGGCGTGGCGGCGAGGAACTCCTCCACCACCTCCGCGGTGACGGGCACGACCGGCAGTCCGTCGGTCCAGCCCTGCGCGTAGGCGTGCTCGATGGCGGCGCGGGCGTAGTGGAGCCGCTCGGTGTCCTCCTTCAGGGCGTCCTCCTTCAGGGCGTCCTCCTTCAGGGCGTCCTCGTGGAGTGCCGTCATCGGGCCACCGCTGGGACGGGCGCCTCGGTGAGCAGCCCCACCAGTTCCGGGAGGGCGAGCCGGGCGCGCTCGCGCACGCCGCCGGCGTCGAGCGGGGCCACCGGGTGCGGCGTGGTGACGTACGGGTAGCCGGGGCTGCCCTGCAGCCTCGCCATCGCGTCGGCGCTCACGCGGAACGCGTCGCTGCAGATCACCGCGGCGGGCACGCCCGCGGCCTCGAACGCGATCCCGTCGGCCACCGCGGCCGCGCTGCACGAGCCGCAGTCGCCCACGCCGATGAGCACGACGTCGCAGCGCTGCACCAGCTCGTCGAGGGTGTCCGGCGGGATCGGGTCGGTGATGCTGGTCTTGCGGGTGCGCACCACGTCCGCGGTGCCGTGCTCGGCGGCGAGCAGCTCGCCGACGGCGTCGAGGAACGGCTCCGCGTTCTTCTTCGGGTTGGCCACCAGGCCGACGACGAGGCCGTCGAGCCGGGCGGGACGCGCGGCGAGCCGCGGCCCGTCCGCGCCGGCCGACGGGACGCCGGTGGGATCGATCATCGCTTCGAACATGGGACCCCCTCGAGGCTGTCGGCTGCGATGGCCCGGCCGAGATGTCGGCCGGACGGGGAGTTGACGCGCATCGGGGGAACCCACTCTCTGACGGCGACGATGCCGGATGTCCGTTTTGAGATGCCCTTCTTGTGTGAGGTCATGAACGCCCGGGCAGCGGCTCGACCTGCAGATGTCCGCCCGGTCCGGCCGCGTCGTCGGACGCGGGGCGGGTCAGATGTCGCGGTTCCCGGCCGGCCGCCGCGGCCCCGTCCACCGTCTCGTCCAGCGGGAAGTGGCATGCCACGCTGTGCCCCGGCGAGCGCTCCCGCAGCGCCGGTTCCCCGGTGGCGCACCGCTCCCGGGCGCGGGGGCAGCGGGTGCGGAAACGGCAGCCGCTGGGCGGGTCGAGCGGCGAGGGCGGCTCCCCGCGCAGCGGAACGGGGCGCCGGGCCCGTCCCGTGGCCGGGTCGAGGCCGGGGACGGACGCGAGCAGGGCGGCCGTGTACGGGTGCAGGGGGCCGCGATACAGCGCGTCGGCCGGTCCGACCTCGGCGAGCTGCCCGAGGTGCATCACCGCCACGCGGTCGCTCACCTGCTTCACCAGGGCGAGGTCGTGCGCGATGAACAGGTAGGACAGCCCCAGGTCGGTCCGCAGCCGTTCGAACAGGTTGAGTACCTGGGCCTGGATCAGCACGTCGAGCGAGGACACCGCCTCGTCGCAGATCACCAGCGCCGGGTCCAGTACGATCGCACGGGCGATGGCCACGCGCTGGCACTGCCCCCCGGACAGCTCCCGCGGCCTGCGCCTCCCGTACACCGAGGGGTCGAGGCCGACGAGGTCGAGCAGCTCGCCGACCCGCCGCCGCCGCCGCTCGGCGCCCTTCACGCCGTACCCCAGCAGCGGCTCCTCGACCAGCTCGGTCACGCGCCAGCGCGGGTTCAGCGAACCGAACGGGTCCTGGTAGACCATCTGCACGTGGCGCCGGGCGGCCACGAGCCTGCGGCGGCGCAGCCGCACGAGGTCCTCCCCCTGGAACAGGACCTCGCCGGACTTCGGCCGGGGAGCCTGGATCAGCGAGCGCGCCAGGGTCGACTTCCCGGAGCCGGTCTCGCCGACGACGCCGAGGGTCTCCCCCGGCTGCACGTCGAACGACACGTCCGACACCGCGTGCACCACCCCGCCACGCAGGCCCCCGGCGCCGCGCACCGGGAACTCCTGGACGATGTTGCGGGCCCGCAGCAGCGGTTCCTTCACCGCACTCATGCCCCCACCTCCGGGTGCCAGCAGGCCCACCAGTGCCCCGGCTCGTGCTCGGTGAAATCCGGTGCCGTCGCGCACTCGTCGGTGGCCGAGCCGCAGCGCGGCCGGAACGGGCAGCCGGCGGGCAGCGCCGCCGGATCCGGCGGCTGCCCCGCCACCACCGGAAGCTCGGTGTGCGCGGGCCGCTCCAGCAGCGGGATCGCGCCCAGCAGCGCGCGGGTGTAGGGCATCCGGACCGACGCGAACAGCGTGGCCGCCGACGCCCGTTCGACGGCCCGCCCGCCGTACATGACGACGACGTCGTCGGCGTAGCTCGCCGCCAGCGCGAGGTCGTGGCTGATCAGGATGACCGCCATGCCCAGCCGCTCCTGGAGCTCGACGAGCAGCTCCATGATCTGCGCCTGGGTGGTGACGTCCAGCGCGGTGGTGGCCTCGTCGGCGATGAGCAGCCGCGGCCGTCCCGCGAGCGCGATCGCGATCATCACGCGCTGCCGCATCCCGCCGGAGAGCTGGTGCGGGTACTCGTGGAAGCGCCGTTCCGGCGCGGGCAGCCGCACCAGCTGCAGCAGCTCGATCGCGCGCACCTTCGCCGCGTTGCGGTCCAGCTGTGCGTGGGCCCGGACGGCCTCGGTGATCTGCACGCCGACCCGCATCGTCGGGTTGAGGGAACGGGCCGGGTCCTGGAACACCATCGCGATGTCGGCGCCGCGGCGGCGGCGCATCTCCCGCTCCGGCAGGCCCACCAGCTCGGTGCCGTCGAACCGGGCCGAGCCGCTCACGCGGGCGGTCGGGGGCAGCAGCCCCATCAACGCCCGCGAGCTCACGCTCTTGCCGGACCCGGACTCGCCGATGATCGCGAGCATCCGGCCCGGCGCGAGGGAGTAGGACAGGCCGTTCACCGCGTGCACCGCGCGTCCGGCGCGGGTGAAGCGCACCCGCAGGTCGGTCACCTCGAGCAGCGGAGCGCTCCCGTGCCCGTCCACGGTCGGCCCGGCGCCGGCCGCCACCCTTCCGGCGGTCACCGGCCGCTCCAGCGCGCGCGGAGGGTCTCGCCGAGCAGGTTGAAGGCGAGCACGGTGACGAACAGCGCCGCGCACGGCCAGACCACGAGCATCGGCGTGGCCGACAGGCTCTGCTGGCCCTGCGCGATCATGTTGCCCCAGCTGGGGGCCGGTGGCGGGATGCCGAGGCCGAGGAACGACAGCGCGCCCTCGATGACCATGACGATCCCCATGCCCAGCATCCCGAAGGTGATCAGCTGCGGGGTGATGTTCGGGGCGATGTGGCGCAGCAGGATCCGCCATCCCGGCGTTCCCGCGAGCTGCGCGGCGGCCATGAAGGGCAACTCCCGCAGCCGCAGCGTCGCGGCCCGGGAGATCCGCGCGAACGCGGGCACCGAGAAGAAGGCGAGCGCGAGGATCGTGTTGGTCTGGCTCGCGCCGAGGCTCTGCGCCACGGCCAGGGTGAGCACCAGCGACGGGAACGCGATGAGCACGTCGAGCACGCGCATGATCACCGTGTCGACGGCCCCCCCGACGTAGCCGGACAGCGCGCCGAGCGTCCCGCCGACGAGCAGCCCGAGCACGTTCACCGCGACCGCCACCACCAGCGAGGACCGCCCGCCGTGCAGGATCCGGGACAGGATGTCGTTGCCGTTGGGGTCGGTGCCCAGCAGGTGCCCCGGCGAGCCGGCGTCGAGGTAGGAGTCGAGCACGCTCCCGCCGACCGGGGGCGGCACCGGCAGCACCAGCGGGCCGAGGAAGCACCCGGCCGCGATGACCACCAGCACCGCGGCGGGCAGCACGACCTCCAGGTTGCGCGCGACGCTCCGCGGCCGCCCGGCCGCATCGGCCTCGGCGCGCGCGGGCACGGCCTCAGCGACTGCCATAGCGGATCCTCGGGTCGAGCACGGCGTAGAGCAGGTCGGCGACGAGGTTGGCGAGCACGGCCACCACGGCGAACACCACGACACAGCCCTGCACGACGGTGGCGTCCCGGGTGTTGATCGCCTGGAGCATCAGCTGCCCCATCCCGGGCAGGGCGAAGATCTGCTCGACGATCACGGTGCCGCCGAGCAGCGTGCCGAGGTTCAGCCCCACCACCGTGATCAGGCCGAACGCGGAGTTGCGGAAGGCGTGGCGCAGGAGCACCTGCCACGGCCCGATGCCCTTCGCCCGCGCCGTCGTGATGTAGTCCTCGCCCTGCAGCTGGTCGACCAGGTCGCCGCGCAGGAAGCGCGTGTAGAAGCAGAACAGCGGGAAGGAGATCGCCGCGGCGGGCAGCGCCATCGAGTGCAGGTTGGCCGCCACGCCCTCGGCCAGCGGCACGAACCCGATCGCCGGGAACAGCGTGAGCTGCACCGCGAAGACCAGTACCAACAGCAGCGCGAGGACGTAGTTGGCCACCGACAGGCCGGTGATGCTGACGAGCATGCTCACCCGGTCGAAGAGGCGGTTCGGCCGGTACGCGGCGAGCAGCGCGACCGGCACGGCCAGCCCGAGGGAGACGACGAACGCGAGCGCCACCAGCTCGCCGGTGACGGCCATCCGTTCCGCGATCTGGCCGGTCACCGGCTGGTTGTTCACCAGCGACGTGCCGAGGTCGCCGGTGACCGCCCCACCGAGCCAGTCGAGGTAGCGCAGCACCGCGGGCCGGTCGAGGCCCATCTCGACCTCGAGCGCCCGGATCTGCTCGGGTGTGGCCTCCGGCCCCAGCAGCTGCTGCGCGGCGTTGCCCGGGATCAGGGCGAGCACCCAGAAGGTCAGGACGCTCACGCCGAGGATGATCGGGACCACCATCAGCAGGCGCCTGCCCACCAGCCGCACGCTCGGCGGCGCGGACCACCGGGCGGGGCGGGACGTGGATACGGCGGTCGCGCTCGTGGTCACTGCTGCTGCACCCTCCACACCTCGTCCCACAGGACTCCGGTGTTGACCACGATCGGGGGGATCTTGGTGGTCAGCCCGGGCCCGTACACCCCCTCCGTCGCGAGGTTGGCCGGCGCGAACGCCAGCCCGAACGGCGCGTAGGCGTGGTCGGCGATGTAGCGGCCGGCGTCGACGTAGAGCCGCTCCCGCTCCGCCGGGTCGACGGTGGACTCGGCGGTGTCGAGCATCGTGTCCAGCTCCGGGTCGTGCACGCCGGTGAACGGCGAGTCGGAGGAGAAGCGGAAGCCCACACCGACGCCACCGGCCGGGTCCCACGCCCCCGCGGTCTGCAGCATCGACTGCCACTCCCCCGAGTTGAACTGCTGCACCAGCGTCGACAGCTCGTAGGTCTCGATCTGGACCTGGATGCCGGCCTGCTGCCACTGGGTCTGCAGTGCGGTCATCACCTGCTCGGCCACGTAGCCGCGCAGCGTCCCGAGGCGGACGGTGAGCCCGCCGAGCTCCGCCACGAGCTGCTTGGCGCGCTCCAGGTCGAACGCCGGGTAGCCCTCGACGGTCTCGTGGTGGAACAGGCCACCGGGCCCGGTGAACGACTGGCTCACCGGGTAGCGGCCGCGGAACACCCCCTGAGCGATCGCCCCGAAGTCGGTGGCGCGGTAGACGGCCTCGCGCGCCCGCTGGTCGTCGAACGGGGCGCGCTGCGTGTTCAGCTGCACGACGTAGGGCGACGTGGCCGGCTGCGCGGTGACCGTGAGCCGGCCCGCCTCCTGGGCCTGCTCGAGCAGCGGCGTCGTGTTGAGGCCCTCGTAGGCCTGCGCCTGCCCGGCGAGCAGCGCCTGGTAGGCGGGCTGGTCACCGCCGATCGACTGGAACGTGAGCCGGTCGAGGTAGGGCCGCCCCTCCTTGAAGTAGTCCGGGTTGCGTGCGAGCTCGAGCTTCGAGCTGAGCTGGTTGGACACGACCGTGAACGGGCCCGCCCCGACCGGCTTCAGCGCGAACTGCTCCTCGCCCATCTGCTGCACCGCGGTGGGCGAGGCGATCCAGTTGACGTTGCTGGCCGGGAACGCGTTGATCACCGCGGCGAACGGGCGGGTGAAGGTGAGCACGACCGTGCGCGGCCCGTCGGTGGTGATCCCGTTCTCGGCCAGCGGCCACGTCGGCGAGCACGTGCACGGGGAGTCGACGTCGCGGCGGAAGTTGAACGCCACCGCCTCGGCGTCGAACGGGGTGCCGTCGGTGAACCGGAGGCCGTCGCGGATGGTGATGCGCACCGTCCTGCCGCCGTCGAGCAGCTCGTAGCCCTCGGCCTGGTGCGGGACGACCTTCGCATCCGACCCGTCGTCGGCGGCCTCCAGCCGGAAGAGCCCGCCGTAGATCGCGCTCATCTGCGAGATGTTGGCGCCGCCCGTGGTGTTCGTGGCCGGGTCGAGCCCGGTCGGCCAGCCGCCCGCGAACGACGCGCTCTCCAGCACCGTGAGCTCGCCGCCCCGCTGCGGTGGCCCGGCGGGCGCGGCCGGGCCCGCCGCCCGGCCACCGCCCCCGCACCCGGCGAGGACGAGGAGCGCGGCGAGCAGGAGCGGCACCACGTGCGTGCGTCGTCTCACCGTGCGTCGTCTCACAAGGACTCCCGTTCGATAGCGGGCAGGACCAGCCACCGCGCGGTGACCGGGCTCACCCCAGGCGCCCGCTCAGCGTCGGGGAGGGGCGATGCGGGGGTGCAGGGAGGTTTCGCGGGACGGAAGAGATGTTCTCCCCGCTGCCGGCACCCCTGTCCCGTCCCCGTCGGGCCTCGGACATATGTCGTAGGCCGCATGAGCGGTCGCGGACGACCTGCGCACAAGGCGCCGCAACCCTTGTGACCCGGCTCCCGCAATGGTGAGACTGGACCCGATCTCCATGACGCAGACGAAGGGGTCGGCGTGGCGAAAGTGCTCACGCGCGAGGAGCGCGTCGCGGCGGGCTCGAGGTGCCCGGAATGCGGGGGTGCGCTCGAGCCGGGGCCGGGGTCCGCGCAGAGCCCGGATCCCGGACGCGAGGACGAGCGGCGCGGGCAGCGCAGGCTCGCGGCCATCGCTCGGGCGGCGTCCAGCGTCGCCGACGCGGCGTCGCTGTCCGTCACCCTCGACGTCGTCGCGAACGAGGTGGTGCAGGCCGAGCACATCGCGGCCGTGCAGATCCTGCGGGTCGAGGGCGGCACGATGCGGGTGGTCGGCAAGGCCGGCTTCACCGACGCGGAGGACTTCACCGACCGGTTCGAGGAGTGCAAGCGCCTCGGCGCGCGGATGATGTTCGTGGAGGCGTTCGAGACCTGCCGCCGCGTCGTCGTCCCGAACCGCAAGGCCGCCGTGATGGCAGACCCGGCGTGGGGCCCCCTGCACCGGATCATGGGCGCCCCCGAGTGGGATGCCTTCGCCGCCGTGCCGCTCGTGGTGCGCGGCCGCGCCGTCGGCGTGCTCAACGCCTTCTACAAGCCCGGCGAGCCCCCCGGCCCCGCGGCGCTCGAGTTCCTCGAGGCGATCGCCGACCAGGCCGCCACCGCCGTGGACTCCGCCGACCTGCTCGCCCGATCCCGCCACGACGCCCAGCTCGCCGAGCGGGCCCGGCTCGCCCGCGAGCTGCACGACTCGGTCGTCCAGCAGGTGTTCTCCATGCGCATGCAGGCCAAGGCGCTGCAGGCCCAGGTCGCGCCGGGCCGCACCGTCCGCACCGAGCGCGTGCGGGCGGTGGCCGACGAGCTGCTCGACCTCGCGCAGACCGCGCTCGCCGACCTGCGCGGCCTCGTGCTCCAGCTGCACCCGGTGGAGCTCGTGGAGCGCGGGCTCGCCGGCGCGGTACGCAGCCACGCGGAGTCGGTGCGGGGCACGTCCGGCCTGGACATCGACGTGGCCGTCGACCTCAGCCCCGACGTCGGCGACCTGCCGGTCGAGCTGCAGGAGGACCTCTACCGGGTGGTGCAGGAGGCGCTGCACAACGTCGTGAAGCACGCGGGCGCGACCCGGGTGTCGGTGCACATCAGCACCAGCGGGCCACCGGACCGGGTGGTGGTCGAGATCAGTGACGACGGGAGCGGGCTGACCGCCCAGGTGCGGGCCGGCGCGCTCGGCCTGGTGTCGATGCGGGAGCGGGCGGAGCGATGGGGCGGATCGATCGAGATCGCCAACACGGGTGGTCGGGAGGGCGGCCGGGGCTGTCGCGTACGGGTCTGCGTACCGGTGGCCGGACCGGCCCCGGCCCGGTGAGGGGCGCCACGGTGAACGGCACGTCGCCGGAGCCGAGTGCCACCGGCGACATCGGTGTGCTCGTCGTCGACGACCACGCGGTGGTGCGCCGTGGGCTCGCCGCCTACCTGGAGAGCGCCGAGGGCATCGAGGTGCTCGCCGAGGCCGTGGACGGCAAGGACGCGCTCGACCAGCTGCACCGCCTCGCCACCGAGGGCAGGCTCCCGCAGGTCGTGCTCATGGACGTGCTGATGCCGCGGATGGACGGGATCGCCGCCATCCGGGCGATGCTCGGCGCGCACCCCGCCGTGCGGGTCGTCGTGCTCACCAGCTTCGGCGAGCTGGAACGCGTGCACGCCGCCCTGGAGGCGGGCGCGTCCGGGTACCTGCTGAAGGACGCCGACCCGGACGAGGTCGCCGCCGCGATCCGCTCGGCCGACCGGGGCGAGGTGCACCTCGACCCCACCGTCGCGGGCCGCCTCACCCGCCGGCTCGTCTCGCCGCCCACCGGGCTCGCCGCCCTCACCGCGCGCGAGCGTTCGATCCTCGCGCTGGTGGCGCGCGGCATGTCGAACCACCAGATCGCGGCGGAGCTCTACATCAGCGAACGCACCGCACGCACCCACGTCAGCCACATCCTCGCGAAGCTGCAGCTGACGTCCCGCACGCAGGCGGCACTGGTCGCCATCCGGGAAGGACTCGTCACCCCACCCAACCCGTGAATCCGACCCACACCGATCCCGACCCTCGCGGAGGTGCGACATGACGCTGAGCCCGGACGTCCCGGCGGCGGCACCGCGGGCCGCAGTGCGGCGCCGTGGCCCGGGGACGGCACGGCCCACCGCGGCCGGGCGCGCCCTGTCGGTGCTCGACGCGTTCGGGCCGCGGCACCGCTGCCTGTCCCTCTCCGAGATCGCCCGCCGCGCCGGGTTGACCCTGCCCACCGCACACCGCCTCACCCGCGAGCTCGTGGACTGGGGCGCGCTCGAACGCGACAGCGCCGGCCGCTACTCGGTGGGCCTGCGCCTCCTGGAGCTGTCCGCGCTGGCCCCCCGCGGCCTGGAGCTGCGCGAGGCGGCGTTCCCGCACGTCGAGGACCTGCACCAGATCACCCGCGGCAACGTGCAGCTGGCCGTCCGGGACGGCATGCAGGTCGTGTACGTCGAGGCGATCCGCGCCCGGGTGCGCAACCCCGTGACCAGCCGCGTCGGCGACCGCTGGCCGATGCACGCCACCGGCACCGGGCTCGTGCTCCTCGCCTTCTCCGAGCCCGACTTCCAGGAGGCGGTGCTGCGCTCGCCGCTGGAGCGGTTCAACCCGATGACGGTGACCGACCCCAACGAGCTGCGCCGCACCCTCGCCCACATCCGCCAGACCGGGGTGGCGGTGGCGCGCGGCCAGATCACGATGCCCGACCTGGTGGTCGCGGTGCCCGTCCTCGATCCGGCAGGCGAGGTCACGGCCGCCATCAGCGTCGTCGTCGAGACGGAGGGCGCCCGCCCGAGAGAACTGGCGGCGGTCCTGAAACAGGCGAGCCGCGCGATCACGCGAGCCCTCTCCCCGCGCCGATAGCGACTTCGCAAATCCAGTACCGACCGCATTCTGCCGGCCCCTCCGCGGCCACTTCGCACACCCGGCCGCCACTTCGCACAGAGCCCGCCTCATGCGAAGGTCGGGCCCGATGTGCTGAGTGGGCTACGAGACCGCCGCCGGTGGCGCCCCGCGCCCAGGGGGCAGGCCCCCGGCCTGCCCGCAATGCATGCCCGCACAATGCGCGACGGCACCGGCGGCCTATCCAGCAGCCGGGGGATCGATTCCCAGCCAGTTCCACGCGTTGTTCCACGTGATCTGCTCCAGCACCTCCGGTTCCAGGTCCAGGGAGCGCAGGGTGCGGCCGGCGGGCTCCTCGCGGGGCATGGCGGGGAAGTCGGAGCCGACGAGCAGGCGGTCGGCGCCGAGCAGGTCCACGAGGTACCGCAGGGCGCGGCGGTCGAACACCATCGTGTCGTAGTAGAAGCGGCGGGCGTACTCCAGCGGCGACGGGCCGTCGGTGTGCGCGATCGCACGTTCCGGCACGGCGGGCTCCTCGTTCCAGGTGCCGCCCCAGAAGTACTGCGCCCTCGGCACCATCAGGGGGAAGCCGCCCGCGGCGTGGCTGAACGAGATCCGCAGGTCGGGGCAGGCGGCCGCGGTGCCGCCCGCGATGATCGACGCCGCGGCCATGGCGCCTTCCAGGCCCACGACGTAGGTGCCCGCGGCCGATCGGGGCAGCCGGTCGGTGGCGGCGGGCATCGCGTGCACGAACACCGCCAGCTCGAGGCGCTGGGCCTCGGTGAAGAACGGGAGGAACCGCTCGTCCCCGATCGAGGCGCCGAGCACGTTGGAGGCGATCTCCACGCCGCGCAGACCCTGGTCCCGCACGGCCTTCAGCTCGGCCGCCGCGGCGTCCGGGTCCTGCATCGGCACCATCCCGAGCCCGACGAGCCGGTCCGGCGCTGCGGCGCACAGCTGCGCGGCGAACTCGTTGACGTGCCGGGCGAGCGTGAGCCCGTCGGCGGCCGGCAGGTCGTAGCGCAGGAGCGGCGGCATCGGGCTGAGCACCTCGGCGTCGACGCCCGAGCGGTCCTGCTCCTCGATGCGGCGCTCGGCGTCGAAGAACGCGTCCCGCGCGCGGAACCGCGTCGCGCCGAACAGCAGCAGCCGGGCGGTGTCGCCGTCGATCGCCGCCATCCGGGGGAAGCACTCGGGAGCGTCGGCCGGGTAGTCGGGGGGCAGCAGGTGGGCGTGGGCATCGACCAGCAACTCGGGCACTCCTGTCACAGGTGGGGGTGGACCGACACGTGCACCGCGGACTCGCCCTGCACCTCGCCGCCGAGCGTCTCGATGGCGAGCGCCGTGTCCTCCAGGCCGAACGTGTGGGTGTGCAGCTTCTCGAGGGGGAACCGCCGCGACTCGATGATCGCGATGGCCTCGGCGTAGCCCCGGGCGTCCACCCCGTAGGCGCCGCGCACGGTGAGCGCCCGGTTGATGATCAGGTCGGTCTTCAGCGGCACCTCGGCGCCGCCCTTCAGCCCGGCGAGCACCACCCGGCCGCCGTGCTTGGCGGCCAGCAGGGCGTGCGTGACCGGCGCGGCGGCCATCGGGGTCAGCTCCAGCACGACGTCGGCCATCGCCCCGTCGGTGATCTCGCGGACGCGCTCGACGGTGTCCTCGGCGTCCGGACCGTCGACGACGACCGTGTGGTCCGCGCCGAACTCCTTCGCGAGGGCCAGCTTGTGGGCGTCGGCCTCCAGGCCGGTGATGATGATCGTCCCGGCGCCCGCCGCCCTGGCCGCGATCACCGCGGCGAGTCCGCGCTGCCCGGCGCCGAGCACGAGCAGCGTGTCGCCCAGCCCGACCTCGCCGAGGTGCACCGCCCAGCGGACGCCGGCGCCGAGCGGGTTGAACATCACCGCGAGCTCGGGCGGCAGGGTCTTGTCCACCTTGTGCAGGACGGCGCCGGGCGTCAGGTACAGGTGCTCGGCGAACCCGCCCCACAGCGAAGGGGCCACGTCGATCCCGGTGACGCCGTGGCCGTACCTGCGGTTGCGGCAGGACTGGTAGCGCCCGGTCAGGCAGTCGTGGCACGACCGGCACGGGACGATCACCTCGAGGGCCACCCGGTCCCCCGGCTGCACCCCCCAGCGCTCGGCGGCCCGGTCGCCGATCTCCTCGATGATGCCCATGGGCTCGTGTCCCGGGATGGTCGGCCCGCGGCCCATGCCCAGGTGCCCGCGGTAGGACTCGACGTCGCTGCCGCAGATCCCGTTCGCCTCGACGCGCAGCAGCCCGTCGTCGGCGCCGATCGCCGGGCGCGGGAACTCGCGCAGCTCGATCTGCCGCGGCGCCACCTGCACGGCCGCGCGCACCATGTCAGTCATCAGCAAGCTCCTTCTTCTCGACCGGCACCGCGGTCGCGGACCAGTCGCTGAACAGGCGCACCACCATCGAGATCCCGGCGTTGCGGGCCCCGGCGACGGCGATCAGCAGGTGGTTGCGCTCGCCGTCGGCGAGCAGGAGGTCGAACCCGTCGGGGCGCTCACCGCTCGCGTGCCGGACGCCGTTGTCGCCCAGGCCGTCCTTCCCGACGTCCGCGAGGTCGCCGACCGTCCGCCCGCACCGCTCGGCGAGCCACGCCCGGACCTTCGCCCGGTCGAACCCGGCCCCGGCGAGCAGCTGGGCGTGCTCCGGGCAGAACACGATCCCGGCCGAGGCGTGCCGGAAGATCCAGGCGCCGGTGCGGGAGATCGTGTCGGCGAAGTCGGCGAGCAGCTGCTCGGCGTCGCCGGTGTGCCGGTTGTCCACGAACTCGGACGTGCGCAGCAGCGTGGCCGACACCGCCGACGTGCCGGCGGGCAGCCCGGCCTCGACCGCGAGGGGCTCCCAGGGGCTCTCCTCCTCGTTCTCGGCCACGCAGATGGACCATCGCCCGGGCAGCCCCTGCGTGGCCTGCTCGAACACGTGCGGGCGGATGCCCAGCGCATTGCGGACGATCAGCCCGATCGCCCGCGGGACGGTCGCGTTGGCCCGGAACCCCGGCCCGAACACACCACCGGCCTTGTTGAACCCCAGCTCGTCGCGCACCGGCCCGTTGACGACGATCAGGGGCGCCGGCCCGCTCGTCGACTGCCAGCCCCCTCCCCTGGTGGCCCGCTCCCGCATCAACGCGTCCCACGCCGCGAGCACGACCGGGAAGTACTCCGGCCGGCAGCCCGCCATGGCGGCGTTGATCGCGGCGAGCTCGACGGTCACCTCGCGGTCGACCTGGGCGAGCCGCCCGATCACCTCCTCCGGCGCCCGGGACGTGGTGGCGAGGAACCGGTCCACGAGCGGCCGCGACGCGGGCACCAGCGGCAGCCCGTCCGACCACCCCTGCTCGTAGCAGTGCTCGATCGCCGCCTGCGCACCGTCCGGGTCGAGCGCGGTGCCGGGCCCGGTCATGCGGTCTTCCCGGTGAGCAGGGCGGCCACGTCCGCAGCGAGCTGCGCCGCCCGCTCCCGCACCTGGTCCGGGGTGAGGATCGCGACCGGGTGCGGCGTGGTGAGGTACCGGTAGCCGGGCGCCCCCCGCAGCGCGGCCATCGCGTCGGCGGTGGCCACGAAGGCGTCGCTGCAGATCACCGCCGCCGGCAGGCCCGCCCGCTCGAACGCCACGCCGTCGGCCGCGGCCGAGGCGCTGCACGAGCCGCAGTCGCCCACGCCGGTGACCACCACGTCGCACTCGCGGGCGTACTCGGCCACGAGCTCGTCGGAAGCCGGCAGGGCGAACGCGGTCTTGGTGCGCCGGAGCGTCACCGCGGCGGCGCCGTGCTCGGCGACCAGCAGCGTGCCGAGCTCGTCGAGCAGCAGGGCGGCGTTCTGCTTGGTGTTCTCCAGCAGGCCGATGCGGGCGCCTGCGAGGTCGCGCCTGCGGGGCGCGAGCGCGAACGGGGCGGCGACGGCGGCCGCGCCGCCGGTGGGGTCGAGGATCGCGTTCGGCCCGGCGATGGGCATGGTCGTCCCTTCGATCTCAGCTGGCGAGGCGGGTGAGCCGGGACTTCATCTCGGAGCGTTCGAGCGAGCCGGGCGGCACGAGCGTGACGGTCGCGCGCACCGAGAGCCGGCTGCGGATGAGCGCCTCGACGTCGCGGGCGAGCTGCTCGCGGTCGCCGGGCTGCTCCCCCCACTCGACCTCCACCGGCAGCGGCGGCTCGACCCGCGGCCCCGCCTGCGGCAGGACGATCTGCACGGCCCCGGTCGTGCGCGGGTGCAGGGTCTGCACGAGGTCGCGCACGGCGGAGGGGAAGACGTTCACGCCCAGCACGATCAGCATGTCGTCGGTGCGCCCGACGCAGCGGATCAGCGGTGCCCCGTCCGCGGCCCGCCCGGTGACGACGACGCGGTCGCGGGTGCGGAAGCGCACCAGCGGGCAGCACTCGCGGTCCACCGAGGTGTAGACGAGCTCGCCGGTGGCGCCCGGCTCGGCGCCCACGGGTTCGCCGCTGTCGGGGTCGATCAGCTCGACGACGACGTGCCGGCCGCCGGTGAACCGCATCCCGCCGCTGCCTGGTGCCTCGCCGAAGAGGACGGGTGCCATGTCGGCGTTGCCGAGCCCTTCGGTGACGGGGGCGCCCCACTCGCTCTCGACGTGCGCGCGGAACGCCGGCTCGCCGCCCCCTGGCTCGCCGCCCACGAACACCTTGCGGAGCCCGAACTCCTTCGGGTCCCGCCCGAGCCCCCGGATGTGCTCGGCGAGGTAGCGCGCGTAGGACGGGGTGGAGTGCAGCGCGGTGACCCCGAGGGTCTCGAGCGCCAGCACCGCCTTCTCCGACGCCCCGGTGCCGATGGGCACGAGCGTGGAGCCGATCCGTTCGAGGGCGTCGCGGATCGGGAGGCCGCCGACGAAGAGCGTGAGCCCGGCACAGTGCAGGACGACGTCCTCGCGGGTGGCGCCCATAGTGCGGAACGCGCGGGCCACCATGTCGGTCCAGGCCGCGGCGTCGCGGCGGGTGACCCCCACCCAGCTGGGCCGCCCGGTGGTGCCGGTCGAGGCGTGGACCCGGACGACCTCGCTCATCGCCACGCCCGCGTGCCGGCCCAGCGGAGGAGCGGCGGCCTGGGAGTCGCGCAGCATCTGCTTGGTGGTGAAGGGGAACTTGCGCAGGTCCTCGAGCGAGGCGAAGGCCGCTGCCGTGACGCCGTGCTCGGCGAGGTGGTCGGCGTAGAGCGGCGAGCGCGCGGGCAGCCCTTCCAGCTGCGCGCGCAGCAGCTCGGTGACGGCGTCGACGTCGTCGGGCGCAACGAGCCCGGTCACCGCTTCAGCCATCGTGGACCACGACGCCGCGGATGTTCTTGCCATCCGTCATGTCCTGGTAGCCCTGGTTGATCTCGTCGAGCGAGTAGCGCCGGGTGACCAGCTCGTCGAGCTTGAGGTCTCCGGAGCGGTAGAGCCCGAGCAGCTTGGGCACGTCGTAGAGCGGGTTGCAGTCGCCGAAGAGCGCCCCGCGGACCTGCCGCTGGTAGCTGATCATCTGCCCGGCGTGCACGGTGACGGCGTTCTCGCCCAGCTTGCCGACGGCGGTGATCGTCACCTTGCCGCCCTTGCCGACGACCTGCACGGCGGCGCTCACGACGTCGGCGGTCAGCACCCCGGGGGTGCAGATCGCGTGGTCGGCCAGCTGGCCCCAGGTCGTCTCCACCACGAAGTCGTGCGCGGCCTTCGCGTCGGCGAACGTGTGGGTGGCCCCGAACACCTTGGCCATGTCCCGCTTGAACTCCACCGGGTCCACCACGACCACGTTCTTCGCGCCCGCGTACCGGGCGCCCTGCACCGCGTTGCTGCCCACACCGCCCGCGCCGTAGATCACCACGGTGTCGCCCGCCCGCACGCCCGCCGCGTGCACGGCCGAGCCCCAGCCGGTGGGCACGCCGCACCCGACGAGGGCGCCGATCTCGAACGGGATGTCGTCGGGCAGCGGGATGCACGCCCACTCCGACACCACCGCGTACTGGGAGAACGAGCCGACGGTGCAGAACCCGCCCAGGTCCTCGTCGCCGAGGTGGAAGCGGAAGGTGCCGTCGAGGAACATCCCGGTCCCGGCGTTGAGGCCCTTCACGCACATGTTCTGGTGCCCGGTCGAACACGGCCGGCAGGCCCCGCACGCCGGGATGTAGGAGCAGACGATCCGGTCGCCCGCCTTCACCCGCCGCACGTCCGGCCCGACCGACTCCACCACGCCCGCGCCCTCGTGCCCGCCGACGATCGGCAGCCGGACCGGGGCATCGCCCTGGGTGATGTGGTCGTCGGAGTGGCAGAGGCCGGCGGCGGCGAACCTGACGCGCACCTCGTGCGCCTTCGGCTCGTCCAGCTGGAGCTCGACGAGCTCCCACCCGGTGCGAGGTTGCCGCGCGATCGCCGCGCGCGTCGTGATGCTCATGCAGGGGCTCCCGTTCGGGTCGGC
Source organism: Pseudonocardia adelaidensis (assembly GCF_039543345.1). Classification (NCBI taxonomy): domain Bacteria; kingdom Bacillati; phylum Actinomycetota; class Actinomycetes; order Pseudonocardiales; family Pseudonocardiaceae; genus Pseudonocardia; species Pseudonocardia adelaidensis. The sequence continues at coordinate 53,945 of NZ_BAABJO010000039.1, forward strand.
GCGACGTGCGGCAGCACCTCGGCACCGATCAGCGCGATGTGGTCGAGGTCGTGGATGTCGTAGACGTGCAGGTAGACGGTGTCGGCGCCGGCCTCGGCGAGCTCGCCGATCCGCTCGGTCACCTCGGCGGGCGACCCGATCGCCGCATTGGACCGCATCAGGTCCGACCCGATCACGGCCGCGCGCCGCTCGGTCTCGGCCGGGGTGGCGCCGCACGCGACGGGCAGCACCGCGGAACGGCGCGCGCCCGCCGGGTCGCGCCCGATCGCCTCGCACGCCCGGGCGAAGTTCGCGAACCGTTCCCGCAGCGCGGCGGCGCCACCCCCGAGGGTCAGCGCCGCGTTGAACTCCGTCGCGTACCGGGCGGCGATCGCCGGCGTCCGCCTCGGGCCGCTGCCGCCGACGATGACCGGCGGGTGCGGGCTCTGCGTCGGCCGCGGCGGCGTGCGGTTGTCCGCGACGCGGTAGTGCGTGCCGGCGAAGGAGAACCCGGGCCCCGCCCACAGCCCGGTGATCACCGCGAGCTGCTCCTCCATCCGGTCGAACCGCTCGCGCCGGGGCGGGAACGGGATCCCGAACGCGTGGTGCTCGCGCTCGTACCAGCCGGTGCCCAGCCCCAGCTCGGCGCGCCCCCCGCTCATCTCGTCCACCGACGCGACGATCGCCGCGAGCAGGCCCGGCTCGCGGAACGTCGCCGCGGTCACCAGCGCGCCCAGCCGCACCCTGCTGGTGTCACGGGCCAGCCCGCCGAGCGTCGTCCAGCACTCGGTGGGGCGGTAGTCCGGGTCGTTCGGGTCGACGCCCATCAGGTGGTCGGAGCGGAAGAACGCGTCGAACCCGGCCTCCTCGGTGGCCAGCGCGAGCGCCAGGATCTCCTCGTACCGGGCGCCGTGGCGTGGCTCCATCAGCACCCGGAGGCGAACCGCGGTCATCGCGCGCCCTCAGCGCTCGTGGACGATGACGCCGCGGATGTTCTTGCCGTCGAGCATGTCCTGGTAGCCCTCGTTGACCTGGTCGAGCCGGTAGCGGCGGGTGATCAGCTCGTCGAGCTTGAGGTCGCCGGAGCGGTAGAGCCCCAGCAGCCGCGGGACGTCGTGCAGCGGGTTGCAGGCGCCGAAGATCGCGCCCTGCACGCGCCGCTGGTAGCCGATCAGCATGCCGGCCGGGGCGACCAGGGAGCCGTTGCCGACGGCGGTGATCGTGACCTGCCCGGTCTTGCCCACCACCTTGAGCGCGTTCGCGATGACCTCGTCGTGCAGCACGCCGACCGTGATGATCGCGTGGTCGGCGAGCTCACCCCACGTCGTGTCCACCACGAACTCGTGCGCGGCCGCCGCGTCGCCGAACGTGTGCGTGGCCCCGAAGACCTTCGCCATGTCCTGCTTGAACGGCACCGGGTCCACGACCACCACGTTCTTGGCGCCGGCGTACCGCGCGCCCTGCACGGCGTTGCTGCCCACACCACCCGCGCCGTAGATCACCACGGTGTCGCCCGCCCGCACCCCCGCCGCGTGGACGGCCGAGCCCCATCCGGTCGGCACCCCGCAGCTCACCAGCGCTGCGACGTCGAACGGGATGTCGTCCTGGATGGGGATGCACGAGAACTCCGACACCACCGCGCGCTCGGCGAACGTGCCGAGCACGCACAGCCCGCCGAGGTCCTCCCCGTCGAGGTGGAACCGGAAGGTCCCGTCGGGGAACTCGCCGGTGGCCGCGTTCTTGCCCGCGTCGCACAGGTTCTGCCGCCCCGTCGAGCAGTACCGGCAGGACCCGCAGGCCGGGATGAACGAGCAGACGACGTGATCGCCCACGGCGACCCGGGTCACCCCCTCGCCGACGGCCTCGACCACGCCGGCGCCCTCGTGGCCGCCGACCACCGGGAACCGCATCCGGGCATCGCCCTTCTGGATGTGGTCGTCGGAGTGGCACAGCCCGGCGGCGTGGAAGCGGATGCGCACCTCGTTCGCGCGCGGGTCGTCGAGCTCGACGTCGATGATCTCCCACGGCCTGCGGGGCTCCCGGCAGATCGCGGCGCGGGTGGTCATGCTCATGCCTGTCACGATGCCCGGGCGGGCCCACCGCCTCGACGGGCCTTTCGCAACGTGGAAGCTCGGCCCCGCCCGGTCAGCGCACCGCGGGTTCCGCGGCCTGCAGCGACCCGTCGGCGTCCGTAGACAGCCCCTTCTGGACGCGTCCGAGCACCACCAGCAGCACCACCATGGCGACCGGGAAGAACCCGAACACGAAGAAGGTGCCGCGGGCGTCGAGCCCGTGGTCCATGACGAACCCGGCCAGCCACGGGCCGAGCATCGCGCCGAACTTGGCGACGGACGTCGCCCAGCCCGCACCGTTGGCGCGGATCGCGGGGCGGTAGAAGATCCCGCAGATCGAGATGATGCCGCCGTGCCCGCCGATCACGAAGATGTGGGCCAGGATGATCACGGCGACGTACGTGGCCGCGTTCAGGGGGACGAGCCCGATGAGCATGAGGCAGGGCACCGCGAGCAGCGGCATCCACGCGATCGTCCCGGCGCCGCGGTGGTCGATGAACCGCCCGATCAGCAGCTGCCCCGCCGCCCCGGCGACGGCGGTCCACGCGGCGAGGGTCGCCGCGGCGGACACGCTGAACCCGATCCGCTCGTTGAGGATCGGCCCCCAGAACGCCAGGTAGAACACGATGGCCGACGAGCACATGTACGCCAGCCACACCAGCGGGGTGATCAGCGCGAGCCGGCCGCCGCGGAACAGGTCGGCCGGCCGGAACGGGGCGCGGTCGCGCCCTCCGGTGCCGACGACGAACCGGGCGCCCGCCGGCAGCGTGACGCCCGGCAGCGCGCGCCGCAGGATCGCGCCGATGCGGTGCTGGTGCAGGTCCCTCTGGGCCAGGAACTTGACCGACTCCGGCAGGAACAGCGCCACCGGGACGGCGGCGAGGAGCGACACGACGCCGCCCGCGACGAACACCGCCTCCCAGCCGAACCGCGGGATGAGCAGGTTGGAGATCGGGCCGCCCGAGGCGCTGCCGAGGCTGTAGCCGATCATCGTGATCACCACGGACGTCGAGCGCAGCCGTGCCGGCGCGAACTCCGTGACCACGGCCCACACCAGCGGCAGCGCCCCGCCGAGGAACACGCCCGTCGCGAATCGCAGCACCACCAGCTGCAGGTAGTCCTGCGCGACGGCGAAGAGCAGCATGAACACGCCGAAGCCGAGCGTCGACACGATGATCGCCGGCTTGCGGCCGACGCGGTCCCCGACGTAGCCCATCGCGATGCCGCCGAGCAGCGTGCCCACCACGCCGACCGTCCCCAGCGTGCCGAGCTGGGTGTTGCTGAGGGCGAACGCCTCCTGGATGTAGCGGCCCGCGAAGGAGATGATCTGCAGGTCGAAGCCGTCGAGGAACGTCACGGCCCACGACACCGCGAACAGCAGCACCCAGAACCGGCCGATCTTCTGGTTCTCGATCAGCGGGACGACGTCGACGACGGGACGGGAGTCGACCTGTTCAGCCATGCCACACCCCTTCGTGCGCGCTCGGTCCGACGGATCACGCTACGAACCCGGTCCCCCTGCGCGGAAATCACGAGTTGACATGCGCACCATCAATGCGATGGATACCTGCCGTCGTCCTCCGCCGCCCGCACCACCATCGACCGGAACCACGTGTGGGCGTCGTCCTCGTCGTGCTTCGCGTGCCACCACAGCGTCTCGACGATCGGCGGCGGGTCGCCCGGGCACTCGAGCACCCGCAGGTCCGGCCGGTCGGCGAACCGCATCGCGAGCCGCCGCTGCATCACGGCCACCCGGTCGGTGTCGGCCACGAAGTACGGGGTGGCCTGGTAGCTGTCCACCCGGACCGCCACCTGCGGGCGCACGGACAGCCGGGCGAGGAGCGGCGCGAGCGGCGACGTGGGCGGGTACTCGCCGTCCGGGTGGTGCGGGACCACCCACGGCAGGCGCTCGAGGTCGGCCGGCTCCAGGCGGTCGCCCACCGGGTTGTCGGCCGCGACGACGCAGACCCAGCGATCCCGGAAGAGCTCGAGGCCCCGGATCCCCGTGATCCGGAACCTGGGCATCGGCACCGAGACGATGCCGTCGATCACCCGCAAGGTCTCCAGGAGGTCGGTCGGCATCGCCTCGTGGACGACCTTCACGTGCAGCCGGGTGCGGGGCGCGGCATCGTGCATCGCCCGGGAGAGGCCTTCGCCGATCGCCGCGAGCACGTAGTCGGGCATCAGCACGACGAACTCGCGTTCGGAGTCCTCCGGCCGGAACGCGGCGTCGGTGGAGAAGAGCCGCTCCACACCGGCGCACACCGTCTCGATCTGCGTGGCGAGCTGCGCCCCGAGCGGGGTGAGGACGAAACCACCGCGGGTGCGTTCGAGCAGCTCGTCCCCGAAGTGCCGGCGCAGCCGCCCGAGCGCCGCGCTCGCCGCCGGCTGGGTGATCCCGACCTGCCGTGCCGCGCGCGTGACGTTCCGCTCGCGCAGCAGCTCCCGCAGGATCACGAGGAGGTTCAGGTCGAGGTTCGCCAGCGACGTCGCCCGCCTCACCACCTGCCCAGTATGGAAGCGGCGAGCAGCTCCCGCACCGCGACGATCGTCTCGGCCGGGCGTTCCTCGGCGACGTAGTGCCCGCACTCCAGCGTGTGCCCGGTAGCGGAGGGCGCCCAGGCCCGCCAGGTCTCCAGCGCGTCCGGCTCGCGGCCTACCGGGCCACGGGTCCCCCAGAGGACCAGCGTCGGGCAGCCGATCGTGCGCCGTCCGCGGTCGGACTCGTCGTCGGTGACGTCCACGGTCGCGCCCGCCCGGTAGTCCTGGCACATCGCGTGGATCACCTCGGGCCGCGACCAGGCCGCGCGGTAGGCGGCCACCGCGTCCGGGGTGAACGGCGTCGGACCACGCAGGAAGAACGCGTCCGGGTCGGCGGCGATCAGCCGCTCCGGCAGGTCGCCGGGCTGGGCGAGGAAGAACCAGTGCCACGCGCCGCGGGCGAACGTGGCGTCGACCCGGGCGAAGACGTCGGCCGTCGGCAGGATGTCGAGCACGCCGAGCGCCGTGACGACGTCCGGGTGGTCGAGCGCCAGCCGGTAGGCGCACCGGGCGCCGCGGTCGTGCCCGACCACCGCGAACCGGTCGAACCCGAGCCCGGCCATGGCGGCCACGACCTCGGCGGCCATCGCCCGCTTCCCGAACGCCTCGACCGGGGCGTCCGGCGGCGCGAGGCTGTCGCCGTACCCGGGCAGGTCGGCGAGCACCACCGTGTGGTCGCGGGCCAGCTCGGGCGCGACGAGGTGCCACATCGCCGACGTCTGCGGGTAGCCGTGCAGCAGCACCACCGGCGGTCCGGTGCCTGCGGTGCGCACCCGGATCCGCGTACCGCCCGGTGTCGCGACGTCGGCGGCCGTGAACCCCTCCAGGCCCTCCAGCATCAGGCGGGTCGGTACCAGTCGGCGGCGTTGCCGCCCAGCACCCGCTCGCGCTCCTCGTCGGAGAGCGCGGCGAGCAGCCGCTCGCCGCCGGACCCGTGGTCGTGCGGGTGGTCGCTCGCGTACAGCAGCATCGAACCGGCGTCGAGCAGGTCGAGCGCCTCCCGCATCTGCTCCGGGTCGCGGGGCAGCTGCGCGGGTGCCGTGGTGAGGCGAAGGTGCCGCCGCACCGTCTCCGACGGCTTCGCGTCCAGCCACGGGACCTCGCGCCACACGCCCTTCCAGTCCTTGTCGAAGCGCCACAGCAGCGTGGGCAGCCACGAGAACCCGCATTCCAGGAGCGTGACGCGCAGGTCGGGCAGGTGCGCGAACACGCCCTCGGTGACCAGGCTCGTCACCTGGCCCTGCACGATGATCTGCGAGTTGGCGATGTAGTCCTCGAGGTAGGTGTGGGTCATCCCGCTGGACGTCGGCGCGTTGCCGATCCGGCCCCACGCGTGCAGCCCGACGACGAGCCCGCGCTCGGCCGCCGCCCGCAGCAGCGGCCGGTGCCGCACGTTGCCCCACGGCGCGTCGGTGCGCACCGGCAGCAGCACCTGCACGATCCGCGGGTGATCCCCGATCCGCTCGATCTCGGCGACGGCCGCCGCGGTGTCGAGCGTCGGCACCACCATGCTCGCCCGCAGCCGGTCGTCGCGCTCCAGCCACTCGGCCACCAGCCAGTCGTTGACCGCCCGGCAGAGCGCCGCCTCGTAGTACGGGTTGCGGTTGCAGTGGAACGACGTGGTGCAGTTCAGCACGGCGAGATTCAACTGCGGTAGCTGGGGGCCCCGCACGTCGAGGAAGCCCGCGCGCAGCTCGTCCACCGAGGAGGGTGCGGGCGTGCCACTGGTCGGCACCGCCGGCGGGTAGGCCCCACCCTGCGTCGGCGAGAGCGCGATGCCCCCCTCGGTGATGTAGCCGCGCCAGTAGGCGTCGAGGTACGGCGAGAGGTCGGACAGGGCCTTCGGCGAGCAGTGGACGTCGGTGTCGACCACCGCGGTCTGGACGCTGGTCACGCCGCCACCTCCCGCTCCGGCAGCCCGTAGAGCCGGCAGGCGTTGGCGCCCATGATGTCGCGCCGCAGCGCGGCCGGGAACAGCCTCGGCGCCTGCTGCGGCGAGTCGAAGTCCCAGTGCGGGTAGTCGGAGGCGAACATGATCCGGTCGTTCATCCCGATGTGCCGCAGGGCGATCTCCAGGTGCTCCGGGTCGTCGGGCTCCTCGACCGGCTGGGTCGTGAACCACACGTGCTCGCGGATGTACTCCGACGGCGGCTTCGTCAGGTGCGGGACGTCCTCGCGCAGCCGCGGCCACGCCTCGTCCAGGGCCCACATCAGCGGGCCCGCCCAGGCGATCCCGCCCTCCACGCAGACCACCTGCAGCGTCGGGAACTCGGTGAACACGCCCTCGCAGAGCATGCTCATCAGCAGCGAGGCCATCGTGTTGCCGTTCCACACGTGCTCTTCGAGGTAGAACGACGGCCAGCCGGCGCCGCGGTGCTGCTCCAGCCCGCCGGTGTGGGCCGCGATCGGCAGCTTGGCGTCGGCCGCCGCCCGGTAGATCGGCCAGTAGCGGCGGACCCCGAAGCCGGACTCGCCGCCGGTCGACAGCAGCACCTGCACGAACCGCGGGTCGTCGGCGCGCCGGGCGATCTCCTCCGCCGCCAGGTCGGGCGACTCGTGCGGGATCGCGATGGAGCTGCGCAGCCGCGGCTCCCGGTCGAGCCACTCCTCGACGAGCCAGTCGTTGAGCGCCCCGCAGAGCGCGGCGGCGTAGTGCGGCTGCTCCACGCCCCAGCTGTGCCCCTGCAGCGGGATCAGGATGCCGTGGTCGACGTCGTACAGGTCGAGCAGCTGGTCGCGCGTCATCTGCAGGTCGCTGCCGGGGAAGCCGCCCTCGGGCCACGAGTCGAGCCGGAAGCCGGAGTTGCGCACGCGCGGGTAGATCTCCGGCGGGCCGGGCACGCGGCTGCCGAACGTCTCGAAGCGCCTGCGGTGCTGCGCCGACAGCCGCGGGAGGATGTCACGGGCCAGCGCGTGGGGGTGGATGTCGGAGTCGACGATCGTGTGGTCGGTCCGCCGACCGGCGGACCGCCTCATGGGCAGCGTGCTCGTCATCCCGCACCTCCGGCGGCTCGTGCGCCCGGCACCGCTGCCGGGCGCGGGGTGGTCTCGACCACGACGTAGGCGTCCTCGACGTGCACCGGGAACGTGTCGGCGACGTACGGCCCGGGCATCCGCCCGCCGCGCGGCTCGGCGGGCGGCTGTCCGGCTGTCTCGGCCTCGACGGACACCTCGTAGGTGCGGACCGGTGGCTCACCCGGGCCGAGGAAGGACTGGCCGGTGGCGAGGTCGTACTCCCACCCGTGCCACGGGCAGGCGAGCAGCGCGTCGTCCTCGGCGAGCACGAACTCACCGGGCCCCGACGAGCTCACCCACGGCTTGGTCCGCCCGAGGCAGAGCGGCCCGCCCTGGTGGGGGCAGTGGTTGTTGATGGCGTAGAACCGGTCCCCCACCCGGAAGACCCCGATCGACCGCCGCCCAGCCTGCACGATGCGCCGCTCACCCGGCGGGAACTCGTCGAGCCGACACACCACGATCCGCATGCGTCGACGGTAGGAAGCGGCTGCGGGGTACCGGAAACAGATAGTCGGGATGGATGGCATCAACCGCGTCTATGCGGGGTCCGGCGCCGGTACAGCTCCGCGAGGAGGCCGACCACGTCGGCGGCGGACGGGTGCGGGTCGTCGCGCCACCAGACGATCCGCACCGGCACCGGTGGGGCGTCGCGGAGCCGGCGGAACACGACGCCCTGGCGGCGGTACTGGGTCAGGGTGCTCTCCGCGGTGACGCCGACGCAGCGGCCGCTCGCGATCACGGCCAGCCAGTCGTCGACGTCGTGGCTCTCCTCCACCTCGGGGCGCGCGCCGGGCGGCCAGAGGTCGACCGTGGTGGTGCCGGTGCGCGGGTCGATCGCGATGACGCGCTCGGTGAGGTCGGCGAGGCGCAGCTGCCGGCGCCGCGCGAGGGGGTCGTCCGCGGCGAGCGCGCAGTAGCGGGCCTCCAGCCCGACGACCGCGCCGTCGAACCGGCCGGCGTCGATGCGGTCCGGACCGGACGGCGCGCGCACCACCGCGACGTCGCAGGCGCCTTCGGCGAGGCCACCGGTCGGGGAGTTGGTGCGCACCAGGTGCAGCGAGACGTCGGGGTGCACCGCGGCCCAGCGCCGCTGCAGCTCGACGGTGTGCGCGCCGAGGGCCGCCCAGGCGTGGCCGAGCCGGAGCTGGGTGTGGCCGCTGCGCGCCTCGCGGGTGAGGTCCTCGACCTCGGCGAGCACCCGGCGGGCGCGGGCCAGCACCCGCTCCCCCGCCGCGGTGAGCACGACCTCCCGGCTGGTCCGCCGCAGCACCCGCACCCCGAGCGCCTCCTCGAGCGCGGCGAGCGCGCGGGACACGGACGGCTGCGTCACACCGAGCTCCGCGGCGGCACCGGTGAACCCGCCCGCCTCGGCGATCGCGACGAGGGAGCGGAGGTGCCGCAGCTCCACATCCATGCGCGCAGCGTATCGCTGTGGCGAGAGATGCATTTTGTGAATGGCCGGGCGGGACGCATGCTGGGCCGCGTGGACACTCCCATCCGGCAGCGAACCGCCACCGCCCGGGCGTCCGGCGTGGCGCTGATGCTCACCAGCAGCCTGTCCAGCCAGACGGGGGCAGCGCTCGGTTCGCTCGCCTTCGGGGTGATCGGGCCGGTCGGGGTGGTGGCGGTCCGCCAGTGGGTGGCCGGGGTGGTGCTGCTGGCCGTCGGCCGGCCGCGCCTGCGATCGTTCACCCGGCAGCAGTGGTGGCCCGTGCTCGGGCTCGCCGCGGTGTTCGCCACCATGAACGTCTCGCTCTACGCGGCGATCGACCGCATCGGGCTCGGACTGGCGGTCACGCTGGAGTTCCTCGGCCCGCTCACCGTCGCCGTGGCCGGCGCGCGCCGCCACGTCACGCTCGGCTGCGCGGCGCTCGCCGCCGCCGGGGTCGTCGTCCTCACCCGGCCACAGCCCTCCAGCGACCACCTCGGCATCGCCCTCGGGCTGCTGGCCGCCCTCTGCTGGGCCACCTACATCCTGCTCAACCGCACGGTGGGCCGGCGGCTGCCGGGCCTGGAGGGTTCGGCGGCCGCCGGGGCGGTGTCGGGCCTCGGGTACGTGCCCGTCGGCATCGGGGTCCTCGTCGCGCACCCGCCGACCCCGGCCGCTCTCGCCTGCGCCGCCGCGGCAGGCCTGCTCTCGTCGGCCGTGCCGTTCCTCGCCGACCTGCTCGCGCTGCGCCGGGTCCCCGCCCACGTCTTCGGGCTCTTCATGAGCGTCAGCCCGGTGTTCGCCGCCGGCATCGGCGCTCTCGCGCTCGGTGAGGTACTCGCCGCGCTCGACTGGCTCGGCATCGCGCTCGTCGTCACCGCGAACACGGTCGCCGTGCTCGTCGCGGCGCGCACGGGTCGTTGACCTACTGTCCCGGCCATGGACGTGGCGGTGCCGGCCGGGCTGACCTCCGCCGAGGTGGCGACCCTCCGCCGGGCGGGCGAGGCGAACACGCCGGTCGGCGGCACGTCCCGCGGCTACGCCACGATCCTGCGCACGAACGTCTTCTCGTTCTACAACACGATCCTGTTCGTCATCGGCGCCGCGCTGCTCGCGATGGGCCGCTGGAACGACGCGTTCGTCAGCGTCGGGCTCGGCCTGGTCAACGCGGTGCTCAGCGCGGCACAGGAGATCCGGGCGAAGCGGAAGCTGGACGGGCTGCAGCTGCTCGAGAAGGCACCGGTCGTCGTGGTGCGCGACGGCGGGGAGACCCCGGCCGCACCGGCCGACGTCGTCCGCGGCGACGTGGTGCGGGTGCGAGCGGGCGACCAGGTCGTCGTGGACGGGCCGGTGCTGCCGGGCGGCTGGGTGGAGGTCGACGAGTCGCTGCTCACCGGCGAGTCCGAGCCGGTGGTGAAGCGGCCGGGCGACGACCTGCGCTCGGGCACGGTGTGCGTGGCCGGCGAGGGCCACCAGGAGGCACGCGACGTGGGCGCGGCGAGCTACGCGGGCCGGCTCACCGCCGAGGCGCGCCGCGTCACCACCGACAAGACCCCGCTGCAGCGGCGCATCGACTTCGTGGTGCGGCTGGTGATGGCGCTGGTCGTCCTGATGAGCGGGGCGATCCTCGCGCAGGCCGCCCTGGAGGGCTTCTCGCTGCTGCGGGTCGTGCAGATCACCGCGGTGCTGTCGGGCCTCGTCCCGTACGGGCTGTTCTTCCTGATCGCGCTCGCCTACACGCGCGGGGCGGCGCTGATCGCCTCCCGCGGGGCGCTCGTCCAGCAGGTCAACGCCGTGGAGTCGATCAGCCACGTCGACGTCGTCTGCACCGACAAGACGGGCACGCTCACCACCGGTCGCCTGGCGCTGAAGGACGTCGAACCGCTGGGCGGGCAGGACGCGGCCGCCGCCCTCGGGGCCTTCGCCCGCTCGGCGACCACCCAGAACCTCACCACCGCCGCGCTGGCCGCGAGCCTTCCCGGCACCGCCTGGGAGGTGCGCGACGAGGTGCCGTTCGCGTCGTCGCTGCGCTGGTCCGGCGTCGTCACGAGCGAGGGAGCGTGGGTGCTCGGCGCGCCGGACGCCCTCGCCCCGCACCTGGCGCGCCCCCTGCCGGCAAGCGCGGTCGCCGAACGGGCGGGGTCGGGGCTGCGGGTGCTGCTGCTGGCCCGCGCCGTCGACCCGGACGCCCCGCTGCGCGACGCCGACGGCCGTGCCGCGCTGCCGCCGCTGGAGGCGGTCGGGCTCGTGGCGATGGCCGACGAGCTGCGCCCCGAGGTCGCCGAGACCGTGCGGCGGTTCGCCGCAGGCGGCGTCGCGCTCAAGGTCCTCTCCGGTGACGACCCGCGCACGGTCGCCGCGCTCGCGACGCAGGCGGGCCTCGACCCGGGACGGCCCGCGCCCGGGCCGGACCTGGAGGGCCTCGACGACGCGGCGCTCGACCGGGTCGTCGGCCGCACCACCGTGTTCGGCCGCGTCGCCCCCGAGCAGAAGGAACGGATCGTCTCCTCCCTGCGGCGGCACGGCCGCTACGTCACGATGATCGGCGACGGGGTGAACGACGCCCGCGCGCTCAAGGCCGCGCACGTCGGGGTGGCGATGCGCAGCGGCAGCGCCGTCACCCGCGACGTCGCCGACGTCGTGCTCGTCGACGACTCGTTCGCCGCGCTGCTCCCGGCCCGCGCCGAGGGCAGGCGGATCATCTCCGGCATCGCGGTGTCGACGTACGTGTTCCTCGCCCGGGTGGCCACGCAGGGGCTCGTCATCCTCGCGGTCACCATGCTCGGGCTCGGCTTCCCCTACTCGCCCACCCAGGTCGGGCTGACCCTGCTCACGGTCGGCGTCCCGACGCTGTTCCTCACCCTGTGGGCCCGGCCCACCGCGCCCGACGAGCGCCTGCTCGGGAACCTCGCCCGGTTCGTCGTCCCCGCCGCGCTCGTCACGGCGGGGTTCGGCACGGCGGTCTACGCCTGGCTGTACAAGGCGGTCGCCCAGGGCTTCACGACCGGCCGCACGCCGGCGGAGGTGATCGCGCAGTTCGAGAGCTACACCGGCCTCACCTACGGCACCGACGCCGACTTCGCCGAGGCCGCGGCCACCATCGGCGCGCAGACCGGCCTCTCGACGTTCGTCGGGCTCGCCTCGTTCGTGCTCATCCTGTTCCTCGCCCCGCCCTCGCGGCTGTTCGCCGCCTGGACCCGGCCCACCGGCGACCGGCGACCGGCGGTGCTGGTCGCGATGCTGCTGGTGGCGTTCGCCGCGGTCCTGTTCGTGCCGGCGCTGTCGGACTACTTCGGCCTGACCGGACCGGCGGCCCCGGTGTTCACGGTCGTCCTGCCGGCACTGGTGCTGTGGTTCGCCGCGCTCTGGGCCGTGCTCCGGCTCCGGCTGCTGGACCGGATCCTGGGCCTGGACCAGCTTCCCTGACGCGGTTCGACACCCCGATCGACGGCTGCAGCGCACGACCGGCCGGTGAATCGACGCCGACCGTGCTCCTCGTCGATCAGAGACCGGCGCGCTGGCCGGGACCATGCTCCTGGACCGCATGCAGCGCAGGCCGGCCCCGAGCGCCTTCGCGACGTCGGGTTCCGGGTCGTCCCCCGCGAGAGCTCCTGACCCCACCTGTGGCACCATGATGACCAGATTCGTTCATCCGGTCATCAACCCTCAGGAGGGCCCGGTGTCCCCACGGGGTGTCCCCGTCGATCCCGTCGAACGGGCCGACCGCATCCTCGACGCCGCCGCGCGGCTGCTGCTGCGCTACGGCCACGACCGCACGACCATCACCGACATCGCCCGCGAGGCCGGCATCGCGAAGGGCAGCGTCTACGCGCACTGGCGCAGCCGCGACCGGCTCTTCCTCGCGCTGCTGCGCCGGGAGCAGGCCGCCCTCCTGAGGCAGATCCGCGACCGGCTCCGGGACGCGGGGCGCCCCGCCGACCTGGAGCTGCTGCTCGCCGAGTGCGTGCGGGCCTACCAGCGCAGCCCGCTCGTCGCCGCCGTGCTGACCCGGAACACGGAGATCCTCGGCGGCCTCGCGCGGGCTGCCGCGGAGGAGGGCACGCCCAGCGGCGGCGTCACCGAGCTCGTCGCGACGCTGCGGGCAGCGGGCCTCGTCCGCACGGACCGCACCCTCCCCGAGCAGGTCACGGTGCTCTCCGCCGTGTTCCTCGGCTACTTCCTCACCGCCCCGCTCATGCCGGAGGAGTTCCGGGTACCGGACGACGCGGTACCCGAGCTGGTGGCCGACGCGACGTGGCGGGCGCTGCGGCGGCCCGAACCGCTCAGCCCGGCCGAGGTGGCCGAGACGGACCGGGCGGTGCGCGACCACGTCGCCCGCGCACTGACGATCGCCGAGGAGCGGCTCGCCGCCGCTCTGGGCGCGGAGGTGACCGCGTGAACACGTACGTACTGCCGCTCGAGGCGGAGGCGGCGGACCTGGCCACCGCCGGCGGGAAGGGCGCCTCGCTCGCGACGCTGCGGCGCGCCGGTCTGCCGGTGCCGCCCGGCTTCCACGTGACCACCGGCGCATACCGGCGGTTCGTCGCGTTCAACGGCCTGCAGGACCGGATCGTCGCCGCGGCTACCACCGCGGACAGCGCGGCGATCGCCGCGCTGTTCACGGCCCACGAGGTGCCCGACGAGCTCGCCGCCCCGATCAGGGCGGCGTACGCCGCGCTCGGCGAGCCGGCCGTCGCCGTCCGCTCGTCGGCGACCGCGGAGGACCTGCCGGGGGCCTCCTTCGCCGGGCAGCAGGACACGTTCCTCGACGTCCGCGGCGCCGACGCCGTCGTCGACGCGGTGCGTCGCTGCTGGGCCTCGCTGTGGACGGCGCGGGCGATCGAGTACCGCAGGCGCGAGCGCATCGACCCGGACGACGTGGCGCTCGCCGTGGTGGTCCAGGAGCTCGTCGACGCGGACGCGGCCGGGGTGCTGTTCACCGCCGACCCCGTGACGGGCGCGACCGACCGGATGGTCGTCAACGCGGCATGGGGGCTCGGGGAGTCCCTGGTCGGCGGCCACGTCACCCCCGACGAGCTGGTGCTCGACGCGGCCACCGGCGCGGTGCGGGAGCGCCGCACCGGCGACAAGGCCGTCATGACCGTGCGCACGCCCGCCGGCCCCGCGGAGCTGCCGGTACCCGACGAGCGGCGCCGCGCCCCCGTCCTCGACGACGCCCTGGCCGGCGAGCTCACCGCCCTCGGCCGGCGCATCGCGGCCCACTACGGCCGCCCCATGGACGTCGAGTGGACCCTCGCGGACGACGTGTTCGCGATCGTGCAGGCCCGGCCGATCACCGGGCTGCGCGACCCGTGGAACGACAGTCGCGCCGGCGACTACCTGTGGACCAACACGAACCTCGGCGAGGCCATCCCGGACGTCATGACGCCGGCCACCTGGTCGCTGGTGCAGCTGTTCATGTCCCGCGCGATGCCGACGCTCACGCTGCCCGGCTTCCGCGGCTACGGGAACATCGGCGGGCGGTTCTACCTGAACCTGAGCCTGTCCGCGGCCATGTCACGGCTGGTCGGCATCTCGGAGACCCGCTTCCGCTCGCTCACCGAGAGCACCTTCGGCCGGCTGCCGGCCGGCGTCGCGATCCCACCGGTCCCGCTGTCCCGGGCGAAGGTGCTCCGCCTGCTCGTGCCCACCGCGGTGCGGTTCGTGGCGAGCGTGCCCGGCACCCTGCGGCGGCTGCCCGCGTTCGTGGCGGCGAACCCGCGCCACTGCGCGGAGCTGACCGACCGGATCGCCGCCACCACCGACCCGGCCGCGCTGGCGCGGCTGTGGGACGACGAGGTGCGCCCGCTCGTCCGCACCGCGTCGGACATGCTCGCCGCCGCCGGGCGCAGCGACCCGGTCGCCCTGCTCACCGTGCAGCGGCGCCTGCGCGAGCTCGTCGGCGACGCCGACGCGGCGGCGCTCACCTCGGGCATCACGGTCGACGGCGAGATGCTCGCGAGCCTCGGCCCCGTGGTGGGGCTGGCACTGCTCGAACGCGGCGACATCGACGAGGCCACCTACGTCGCGCGCTACGGACACCGCGGGCCGCACGAGTTCGAGGTGTCGCGCCCCCGCCCCGCCGAGCAGCCCGGTTGGGTGGACCAGCAGCTCGCGGCGCTGCGCGGGGCGGGGGCCGACCCGCTGGAGCTCCTGCAGAAGCAGGAGGCGGCCCACCACGCCGCGTGGGACCGGCTCGTCACGACGCACCCGCGGCAGGTCGAGGCCACCCGCAAGCGGCTGCAGCGCTGGGCGCGCGCGGCGAGCAAGCGCGAGCAGGCGCGCACCGAGGTGATCAGGGCGTTCGCGGTGGCGCGCGCCCACCTGCTGCAGGCCGCGGAGCTCACGGGTCTCGGCGAGGAGGTGTTCATGCTCGAGGTGGACGAGCTCACCGCGGTCCTGCGCGGCGCACCCGCCCCCGACACCTCCGAGCGACGCGCCGCCCACGAGCGCTACGCCGCGCTGCCGCCCTACCCGTCGCTGATCCGCGGCGCGTTCGACCCGTTCGCCTGGGCCGCGGACCCGGGCCGCCGCTCCGACGTCTTCGACGCGACGGCGGTGCCACCACCGGCGGGCGGGGACCGGGTTCCCGGGCGCGGCGGGGGTCGTCGAGGGCGTCGTGCGGGTGCTGAACTCCGCCGAGGAGGGGGCGCAGCTGCGCCCCGGCGAGATCCTCGTGACCACCGTGACCAACATCGGGTGGACGCCGCTCTTCCCGCGCGCCGCCGCCGTGGTCACCGACGTCGGCGCCCCGCTCTCGCACGCCGCGATCGTGGCCCGCGAGCTGGGCATCCCGGCCGTCGTCGGGACGGGCAACGCCACGAGCGTGTTGCACACCGGCGACCGGGTGCGGGTGGACGGCAGCCGCGGGACGGTCGAAGTGCTCACCCCGACCCGATGACCCCGGTCAGCTCGTCGTGCAGTCCCGCGAGCGCGGTGCGGTCGCCGATGCTGCCGCCGCCCCCTCAACCGCCCGGATGCCCCGGCGCTCCGATGATCGGCGGGGGCCTGAGCGGCATGGATTCGGCCGTTCTCGCACCGAAGCAGTGATCATGACAGCGAAGACGGCCTCCGACTGCGGCCCGGGCCCGGCCGCGGACCGTCGTGGTCTACACGGCGGTGGCCGCGGTGCTGGTGGCCGGCCTGCCCGCACTGCTGCCCATCGACCTGCCCGTCGGGATCCTGCTCGTGTACTGACCCGGGCCGACGGCCCGGGTGGCGGCGAGCAGGATCGCGCCCATCTGCACCGCCACCGTCCTGCGGATCTCGATCGCCGGGCCGCGCGTGTCGGCCACGGCCTCCCCCACCCACCGGTCGAAGATGTCCCCGAGCACGCGACGCTGGGTGTGGACGGCGGGCGCCGAGCTGCCCGCGGCGATCTCGGCGTCGAGCATGCGCAGGAAGGTGCCGAGCAGGCGGAGCCGGAGCAGGTGCAGCTCCTGCCGGTGGTCGAACTCCTCCGCGACCGTGGCGGGCCGGTCGGGGCCGGGAACGGCGTCGCGGTGGTCGACGAGCGTGCGGAAGGTCCGCAGGGTGGCGCGCAGGGAGCGCTCGAACGGCGATCGCACGGTCAGGTCGCCGGCGACGGCGGCGAGCGCAGCCTCCAGCGTGTCGAGCGCCTCCCGCCGGGCCACCGCGCCGCTCACCAGCAGCTGCTCGTGGCCGGTGCCGGTCTCGCTCCGATCGGCCACCCGCTGGTCGGTCCACAGGGGCACCTCCGGCACGAGGTGCAGCGCGCCGAACCGGGCGGCGTAGTCCGCGCTGCCGGCGCCCGCCCCGAACATCGCGCCGACCTGCGCACCGTCGTGCATGGCGTAGACGGCGGGAGCGATCAGCCGCGACCCCGGCAGCTCGGGTTCGCCGTGGTGCAGCGGCAGGCCCTCGTGCCCGGCCAGCTCGGCGAGCCGATGGGCGAGCTCCAGGTCGTCGCGGTTGAGGTAGAAGAAGACCCCCTGGTGCTCCCCGTTGTGCAGCGAGCACACCAGCGACGGCTCCACCTCGTCCATCAGCCGCATCAGGGCCGCGGTCTCCGGCAGCGTCCGGTCGAACCGGTACTCCTCGCCGGACAGCGGGAACGTCCACTCGACCTGCTCGACGGGGTCGGGCCGGTAGAAGTGCTCCGCGTACGCGCGGCGGTCGCCCGGCCTGCCGAACCAGCCCTCGTTGAGCCGGGCGCCGTCCGGGTCGGCGCACGGGACGAGGTGCCAGCGGTACCCGAGCTCGGCGCGCAGCGCCGCGTCCCGGCACAGCAACCCCGCCAGCACGCAGACGGTGAGACCGCCGACCGGCTCGTTCGGATGCGGCCCGCCGATCACGACCGCGTCGGCCGGGCCGTCGCCCACGGTCAGCACCCGCAGCGGATCCCCCGACCGGGACGTCCCGATCCGCCGCACGCTCACCAGGTCGGGATGGGCGGCGGCCAGGGCGTCGGGCTCGGCGTGGAGGGCGTCCACCACCGGGAACTGCGCGAGGTCGGGTACCTGGCGCATGTAGTCCGCGAGATGCATGCCGTAGTTACTACTCGCTCTCCGGTGGCCTGACCCCCTTTCTCGGCGCGGGAACCGCGGGCGGCGCCGGGACGACCCTCCGTGGCAGACGCCGCCGGTCAGAGCGGCCGAGCCCGACCGGAGGAGACCCGTGACGCCGACCGCCATACCCCGTGTCCGCCGGATGCCGAGCCGGCGGTCCGTGCTCGTCGCCGCGGCCTGCGGCGTGCTCGCGGGGTGCGCGACCACAGGCGGGGGCGGCGGCGCGACCGGACGGCTGGTCACGCTCGACGGCGCCACTGCCGCCCTCGCACTGCTGCTGGGCCGGCACCAGGTCGGCACCGCATCCTTCCTGTCCGTCGACCCGCTCGTTGCGGCCATCGGGCAGCTGCAGGGCGCGCCCGCAGCCGACGTGTCCGGTGCGGGCCGCGTCGTGGAGGTGGACGTCATGCGCTGGGCGACGTTGTCCTGCGCGCTCCGCTCGGGTCCCTGTGGGTGCTCGACGACCTCGCCGCCCTGCTGCTCGGCGAGGGCGCGGTCGTCACCGGGGCGGCGTCGCCGGCCGGGCTCGACCGCCTCCGCGGCTACCGGGCCCGGCTCTCCCGGCCGTAGACCGACACGTGCCGCAGGCTGCGGCTGTCGAACGGCTCGCCGGCCCACCCGCCCCAGCGGGCCAGCAGGCGCAGCCCGGCGAGGCGGGCCATGAGGTCCAGCTCGCTGGGCCAGATGTAGCGCAGGGCCAGCGGGTCGAGCCGGACGCCCCCGCCACCCAGTCGCACGTGGCACTTGTCGACGCGCTGCGTGACGCGGTCGAAGCGCCCCACCTCGATCGTGATGCCGTCGGGCCCGATGTGCTCCGCCTCGACGTACTGGTCCACGCCACCGCGGTCCTGGCGCAGGCCGTACACGGGGTCGGGCACGACGTTCTCGACGACGAACACACCGTCCTCGGTGAGGTGGCGCGCGGCATTGGCGACGCACTCGACCTGCTCGTCCTGCGTGACCAGGTTCATCAGCGAGTTGAACACGACGTACACGAGCCGGTAGCGGTCCGGCATCTCCACGACGGCCATGTCGCCGCGGGTGACCGCGAGCGCCTCCCCTCCCGGCCGCGCCCGGAGCTGGTCGATCATCGCCTGCGACAGCTCGACGCCGTCCACCCGCAGGCCGGTGGCGGCGAGCGGCAGCGCGATCCGGCCGGTGCCGATCGCGAGCTCCAACGCCGGGCCGTCGCCCGCCAGCTCGGCGAGCCGGGCGACCGCTGCCGCCTCGTCGCCGCGGAGAGTGTCGTCGTAGGTGGCCGCGACGTCAGGGCCGAAGCTCGTGCGCGGGTCGAAGGACATCGCATCGAAGGGCACGGCGCCATTCGAACGCGCCGCCGTTGGGGCGGACAAACGGATTTCGGCGGTCAGTGCTCCGGCCGCTGCAGGCCCACGACGTTCGGAGCCACGGTGTCCGGGGTGTGCAGCATGTTCTCGACCTCCCGCACGCCCGCCACCTTCCCCACAGCGACTCCGAGATCGCGGATGGCGTCCTGGTCGCCGAGCTGCCCGCGCAACGTGACCACGCCGTCGACCGCGTCGATGTTCACCGAGAGCCCGTGGAAGGGCTGGCGGCCGAACACCTCGCTCCGCACCCGGTCCACCAGCGTGCGGTCGTCCACCGGCGGGTGGGAAGGGCTCAGCCGGTGCCCCATCCGGTGGGCTCTGCCGCGGAGGTACGCCGCGTTCCTCGACGCCGTGCGTCGCGCTCGCCTCACAGGTCGGCGGACCGCCGCCGCCGACCGCTCCCGCAACCCGGCACGACGGGCGTGCCCGCGAGCCGGATCGAACAGGTACTCCGTCACGGCGCCGACGAGTGCGCCCAGCACCGCGGCCGCCACCACGAACACCGGCCGAGGCGGCGTCGGACGCCGCCGACGGCGCCGCCGGACAGACCGGATCCTCATCGTCTGCTCCCCGAAGTCGAACCTCCCCCGGCGTACCCCGTCACCTGCCGCCGTAACGAGGCGCACGACCACTGCGGGTGCCTGCTCACATACCGGTGCGAGCGTCGACGTCGGCGGGGTAGGTGCCGGCCGGGTCCCGGCCGTCCTCGCGAGACCGGATCCGATCCAGCTCCGCGAGCGCCGTCACGGTGCGCGCGCTGCACAGCTCGGCGGTGAACCGCACGACGTCGCGGATCTCGTCGTCGCTCAGGCCGAGGCGCCGGGCGAGCTGCACGTGTCCGTGGAAGGGATCGCCGAGCGTCTGCATGCTGACATCGGTCGTGATCACGACGATGACCCGCTCCCGCGGGGTCAGACGCTCCTCGGACCACGCCCGCCCGGTCCGCGAGGTCAGGAAGCCGGCCATCCACCCGTCGGAGGACCGGAGAGCCGGATCCGGCTCTCCGGCATCCTTCTCCGGTTGCGCCGCGACGGTCGTGTCGAACCCGACCTCGGGGCCGAGGGCGCCGAGCCGGTCCAGGGCGTCGGCGGCGGCTGGATAGCCCGCGTACGGCGCGACGAACCGGAGCAGCGCCAGGACGTCGGCGTACGGGATGCCGTGCATCTTCGCGGCCGTCACGTGCAGGCGGAACGCCAGCCCGAGGTGTGCGCGGCACACGTCGTCGGTGATGACCTGCAGGAGCTTCTCGCGCACGCTCGTGCCGGCCAGGCCGTACGTGAACGCCCCGGTCTCGAGCGCCATCCGCTCGAACTCGGGATCCACCGCGGCGAGCGGGCTGCTGGGCAGATCGACCTCGGCCCGATCAGACATGGTCGTCCTCCCTGCAGCCCGCCACCGTCGCGAGACCCGGGACGGGCGGCAACGCGGCCCGGACCTTCGGCAGCCCGAACAGCCGCCTCCGCACCTCGTCGAGGAGCACCGGCGGCAGGACGGCCAGCGCCGCGAGCCGGCGGGAGTGCCGGCCCACCAGGTAGTTCGCCCGGGGGCGCCGGCTCGACAGCGCCCCGGCGATCGCGTCGGCGACCACCTCCGGAGGGCTGCCGTGCCGTTCGAGGTCCAGGGCCCGCCGGAGCGCGTTCGCCAGCAGCTCGCCATAGGCCTCGGCGCCGCGGGCGTCGAAGCCCGCCAGCACCGCGGCGGTGTCGCGCCGCAGCTTGTCGATGGCGGCCGAGCGGATGCTGGCGGGCTCGACGAGGATCACCTGCAGCCCCCACGGGGCCAGCTCGAGCCGCAGGGCATCGGCCAGCGCGACCACGGCGCGCTTCGCCGCCGCCTGCGGCCCCGCGAACGGCAGCGTGATGCGGCCGGCGAGCGAGCCCACCATCACGATCCGGCCGCGCGCCTGCCGCAGCAGCGGCAGGAACGCCTGCGTCACGGCCAGCTGCCCGCTCACGTTGACATCCAGCTGATCGCGGAACGCGTCCATCGACACGACCTCGAGAGGCGCGAAGACCCCGTAACCCGCGTTGTTCACCAGGGCGTCGATCCCGAGACCCGCGACGTGCCCCCCGACGGTCCGCGCCGCATGCGCGATCTGCTCGGCCGATCGCACATCCACCACGAGCGGCGTGATCCTGCCGCGCTTCACCTGCGCGAGTTCTGTGCCGTCGCTCTCCCGGCGCACCGTTGCGAACACGTGGTGGCCGTCCCGGGCCAGCCGCAGCGCCGTCGCTCGCCCGATGCCGGTGGACGCCCCCGTGACGACGGCGTGCTTGCGGCAGGTCATTGCGGATCGACGGCGCGCAGGACCGGCTCGCTCGCCCGGCTCACCACGACCGGGCCCTCGATGACCTCGCGCTCGACGACGCCGAACTCGTCGCCGAGGCTCTGCTGCACGAGGGCGACCCCCTCGGCGGACCGCCGCGCGGTGTCCTCGTCCGGGAAGACGGTCACCGTCGTCACGGTGCCGTCGCCGGTGTCGACCGCCGCGTACAACACGGCGCCGACCTGGGCCGGGATGCGATCGGCGAACTCGCCGCTGACGCGCTTCACCATCGGCTCGATCGTCCCCGCGACCGCTGCGTACCGCCGGATCGCCATGTACATGTCGTCCTCCTCGAGATTGCCGTCATTCGTTTGCCAACGGTTGTGGGTCAAGAAACTCAAGCGTTCCGGTCGTCTCACGGCCGCAGCCGCGGCCACCACGCCGGGACGTTCTGCCGGTACCGCTCGTACTGGTCGCCGAAGGTCCTCGCGAGCGTCGGCTCCTCGTAGACCTTGACCACGGTCGCCGCCACACCCGTGAGCGCGGCGAGGTAGGCAACGAGCCGACCGCGGCCGAGCAGGAGGGCCTGCCCGAGGATCAGGCAGTCGAGCGCCAGGTACATGGGGTTGCGGACGTGCCGGTACAGCCCGCCGACGACGAGCTCCGTCGGCGGCGCCACGGGAACCGGCGTGCCGAGCCCCTCCCGCACGAACCGGCCGAAGGCGTGCGTGATCACCGAGCCGCCCGCCCCGACCAGCGCCACGCCCGCCGTCCGCGCGACCGGGCCGCCCGGCAGGGGTCGCCGTGGGCGCCAGCGCGTGAGCAGCCACGGCGCGAGACCCGCGACCGTCCCCGGACCCAGGACCATGAACAGCGCCGATCCTGTCGCCGCCCGCCGCCGCGCGGCCTCCCGGTCCGCTGACACCTGCACCACCCCGCTCGACAGACAACATACATTGGCCAACGTCTGTTGGCAGAATACCCGCGCCGTCAAGGGACTGCGACGGTCAGGGGTGGAGCGGCAGCGGCCCGCCGAGGATGCGGTCCACGAACTCCGTCGTGATCGCGACGACGTCCTCGTCGTCCATCGCGACGACGGGGGGAAGCCGGAGGATGTAGCGGGTCAGCGCGGTGCCGAGCAGCTGCGTGCTGAGCAGGCCGGCCCGCAGCTCCGCATCGGGTCCCTCCCCCAGCAGCCGCCGGACCATCGTGGCCACCTGGTCGGCGAACACCGACCGCAACCGCTCGGCCGCCTCCTCGTGGGTCACGGCCGACCGCAGCAGGATGTTGAGCGGGCCGCCCTGGTCGTTGCCCCACAACGCCACGAAATGCCTGGCGAGCGTCCCCGCCACCTCGTCGCGCGGGAGCGCCGCGAGGTCCGGCAACCGGAGATCGACATCCACGGCCGCGGCGAACAGCCCCTCCTTGCTGCCGTAGTACCGCATCACCATCGACGGGTCGATGCCGGCGTCGCCCGCCACCTGCCTGATCGTCGTGCGGTCGTAGCCCTGCTCGGTGAAACGCGCGCGTGCTGCGGCGAGGATCGCCTCACGGGCCGCGAGGGAGCGATGCGTGAACGGCACGGGGCGACACTAACCGGGGCGACACCATTCGCCCGCGAACGCCGCCCCCACTGCCACGCGGGTCCGGGCCTGCGGTCTCGCGGCGTCGGCGCGTGTTCGGCGGGCACGGCGCCGGGTATCCGAGCTCATGGCGGCGGACAGGGAACACCCGCATCTGACCAGTCGGGCGGTGCCCGGTGTCGGCGGACCCGGGCACGATGCGCGCACTCCGGACGGGCAGAGCGCGTTGCGGTTGCACGCCGGTATCGCCGCGGTCGCGTTCGTGCTGTGCACCCTCGTCACGGTGATCTTCTTCCTCCAGGGCGCCACCGTGCTCGGCGTCATCTTCGGGGCGATCGCGCTGGGCTGCGTGGGCGTGTTCGCCTGGGCGTTCGCCAGCAGGCGCGCCGCCCGGCGGGCCGGCGGCGGCTGAGGCGGCGCCGCTGCCCGTCGATCGGGAGATCCCGTGCCACGATGGGACGATGGCCGGACCGACTGTTCACGCGGGCGACGGCCCGGCGACGCGCCACCGCACCCGAGCGCCCGAGACCCTGAGACTGGCCGGCGAGCCGCTGCCGCTCACGGTCCCGGCCCGGATCTACGTCTGCGGGATCACCCCCTACGACGTGACGCACCTCGGGCACGCGTCGGCCTTCGTGTGGACGGACGTCGTCCGGCGCGTGATGCGGATGACGGGGGTCGACACCGTCCTCGCCCGCAACGTCACCGACGTGGACGACGTCCTGACCCGTGCGGCGGCCGAGCGGAACCGCCCGTACGAGGAGTTCGGACTGATCCAGGAGTACTGGTTCGACCAGGACATGGCCGCGCTCCGCGTCCACCCCCCGACCCACGCGCCGCACGCCCGCCACCACGTCGACCACGTCGTGCGGCTGGCTTCGGCGCTGCTGGCCACTGGCGCCGCGTACGAGCGCGCCGGGCACGTGTTCTTCCGCGGGGCCCACGTGCCGGGCGCGGCGGGCCTCACGGCGGAGGAGGCGTGGGCGCTGTCGTCGGAGTACGGCGACCGGCCGGACGACCCGCTGCGTGACGACCCGTTCGACGTGGCCGTCTGGCAGCCGTCCGGCCCGGCCGACCCGGCGTGGCCCAGCCCGTGGGGGCCCGGGCGCCCGGGATGGCACGCCGAATGCGCCGCGATGGCGCTCGCCACGCTCGGCGGGGCCGTGGACGTGCTCGCGGGCGGAGCGGACCTCGCGTTCCCGCACCACGCGTACCAGGTGGCGATGGCCCAGGCCGCCGTCGGCGTCGCGCCGTTCGCCCGGCGCCACGTCCGCGTCGGAACCGTCCGCCTCGACGGGGCCAAGATGGCCAAGTCCACCGGCAACCTCGTGCTGGTGAGCGATCTCCTGCGCACCGCATCGGGCGCCGCGGTGCGCCTCATGCTGCTCGACCGGCCCTGGAACCGGGCGTGGGACTACCGGCCGGACGCGCTCCAGGACGCCGCCCGGCTGCTCGAGGAGCTGTACGTCGCCGGCGGCACGCCGGGTGCCGGCGACGCGGCGGTGGCGGCGGTGCGCGCCGCGCTCCTGGATGATCTCGATGTGCCCACTGCCGTCCGGACCGCGGTCGAGGCGGGCGGCGACGCCGCCCGCCAGCTCATCCGCGCACTCGCACTCCACTAGATTCTTGGATCCTGAATCTGCGGAAGTGTATCCTCGCGGTCGTCGCGCGAAGGGGCCTTGCCGTGGAATCCGACCCGCCTCGCCGGGAGCAGAGCGCTCTCGTCGACGACACCGCCGCCGCGATCCGCGAGCGGATCATGTCGGGCGAGATCCCGATCGGCGCCCAGCTGCGCCAGGCCGACCTGGCCGCGACGCTCGGGGTCAGCCGCACCCCGATCCGCGAGGCGCTGCGCCAGCTCCAGTCCGGCGGGCTGATCGAGGTGCAGCCCCGGCGTGGTGCCGTGGTGCGGGTGCCAGCGCCGTGGGAGGTGCGCGAGGCCTTCGAGGTGCGGGCCGAGCTGGAGGGCCTCGCCTGCGTGCGGGCGGTGGGCGAGATCTCGCCCGATCAGCTCGACGAGCTCCGCCGCACCAACGACGTGCTGCGCGAGAACCCACCCCCGGACGGCGGGCGGGTCTCGCCGACGACCGCCGCCAACGACCGGTTCCACGCCCTCATCCACGAGATCGCCGGGAACGACCGGCTCGCCCGCACCATCCGCGACATCAACGACGCCTTCCCGCGCAACGTCTCCGCCCTGGTGCTGGAGGACAACCCCCGACTGCGCGCCAACAACATCACCCAGCACGAGCGGATCACCGAGGCGCTCGCGGCGAACGACGCCGAGCTCGCCCGCCGGGAGATGCGCGACCACGTGATCGCCGCGGGCGAGGCGCTCGCCCGCTGGTACGAGCGCCGGTCGCACACGGTGTTCCGCGGCTGAGCCCGCAGCGGCCGCTCAGAACAGGCAGCTCAGAACAGGCCGCTCAGAACAGGCCGAAGTACTCGTGCTGTTCCCAGTCGGAGACGTGGGCGAGGTAGCGGTCGAACTCGGCCCGCTTGATCGCGCTGAACCAGGAGACGACCTCGCTCCCCCAGGCCCGCTCGAACACCGGGTCGGCGCCGAGGGCGTCCAGGGCCTCGCCGAGCGAACGCGGCAACGCAGGCGCCGGAGCGGTGTAGGGCGCGTCCAGGGGCTCGCCCGGATCGGTGGCGCACGCGAGGCCGTCGCGCCCGGCGACCACCTGGGCCGCGATGTAGAGATACGGGTTCGCGGCGGGCTCGCCGGCCCGGTTCTCCAGCCGCGCTCCCCCGCTGTCGCGGGCCGGGCAGACGCGGATCATGGCGCCCCGGTTGTCGATACCCCAGCCCACGCGGTCGGGCGCGAGCGACTGGGGCAGGTACCTCTTGTAGCCGTTCACCGTGGGCGTGCAGAAGACGGCACCCGCGGCCGCGTGCGCGAGGAGCCCACCGAGCCAATGCCGGCCGGTCGGCGAGAGGATCTCGTGCGGACCCGCCGGGTCCAGCGCGGGGCGCCCCGTGCCGTCGCTCAACGACTGGTGCAGGTGCCAGCCGGTGCTCGCCGACGTACTGCCCGCCGGCCGGCACATGAACGTGGCCTGCAGGCCGGCACGCCGGCACAGCTGCCGGATCGCGGCCCGGGCCAGCACGACGTCGTCGGCGGCCCGGCGGGCGTCGCGGGCCGCGAGGGTGATCTCGAACTGGCTCGGCCCGAACTCCAGCTCGAGGGAGCGGACCGGCAGGTCGAGGTCGGTGAGCCCGCGGTGCAGGGCGCGGGCGAGCTCGTCGTGGCGGTCGAGACCCTCCTCGTGCAGGAGCTGCCCGCCCGCGCTGAGCGGGACGGGGACGCCGTCGGGGCCCGGCGCACCGAACACGTGGAACTCCAGCTCCACGCCGACGGTCAGCTCGAACCCCCTGTCCGCGAGCCGGCCCAGCTCGGCGCGCAGCACGCTGCGGGTGCAGAACGGCACCGGCCGCCCGTCCGGGAAGTACACGTCGCTGAGCAGCCACCCGGTGTCGCGCGACCACGGGAGCACCCGGAAGGTCGTCGGGTCCGGCACCAGCACGGCGTCGCCGATGCCGGCGAAACCGGCGACCCCGACGCCGGGGTCGGCCGTGAAGACGGGCGCGACGGTGCGGCCCGCGGTGTCCTTGAGCAGCAGCGACGACGGCACGGTGATCCCCGATCGGAGCGCGTCCGGCAACGCCTCCCGCGTGACCGTCTTGCCGTGCACCACGCCGTGCTGGTCGGCGAACCCGACGCGGACCCGCTCGATGCCCAGCTCGTCCACCACCCGCCGCAGCTGCGCGGCCGCGGCGTGCTCGGTGTCGCCCCACAGCTCGTGCCGGGCCACGAAGCCCGCCCGGTCGGAGGCGAGCATCGGGCGGACGGCGCTCCCGCCACCCGCCTCGGACACCGGCCGCTCGTCCACGCTACGCACCAGTCACCCGTTCCACCGGCCGGGCCCACGGGGAGCGCATCCGCCGCTCCCGTTCCCGGTCCCGCCACGCATCCTCCCAGCCGTCGGCGGGCGCGAGGGTGTCGACGGCGACGGGACCGGTGAGCGCACGGGCCGCCGCCGCGTCGGCCGGGCGGCCGGGCGTCGGGCGGCCGGCCTCGAACGCGTCGATCGCGCGCAGGAGCTGGCGCCGGTACGCGGTGATGGCCCGGTCGGAGACGCCGAGCCGCTCGACCGTGCGGTCCTGGACGGCACCCATGCTCTCGACGGCCCACTGGTCGTGGACGTTGATGTCCAGCCCCATGCCGGTGTAGGTCAGGTCGCGCTGCTCGGCGGCGTCGAAGCCCCAGTCGTTGCCGCGGTTGCGCAACGGCCGGTAGTCCGGCAGGGAGACCTCGGACAGCCGCTGGGCGAGCAGCGTCTCCTTGTCGGTCTCGTCGGCGAAGTCGTAGAAGATCATGTACCAGTAGTGGTTCTCGTCGTCGATCGGCACGTGCCACTGGCAGAAGACCCGGTCGTTGCCGAACGGCACGACGAACGCGTTGGGGAACACCAGGTTCGTCACGCGGACATGCCTGATCCGGTCGGTGAGCCCGCGGACCGCGTAGACCCGCAGGCCGTGCGCGGCCTCCTCCACCTCGATGTCCGGCCGGTAGTTCTCGGCGACCAGCTCCGAGAGCTTCTTGTCGGTGCCCTCGACGACCTCGCTGAACTGCTGGCCGTACACCTCGCGCGGGTCCTCGCCGACGAACCGGTGCAGGAAGGAGACGTGGCTCGGGTCGATCCCGCCCTCGACGCCCTGCAGCCAGTTGCACTCCCAGAGCCCCTTGAACGCGAACGTGTACGCGTCGGGCGCGGTGAAGCAGTCGTAGCCGGGGAACGGCGGCGGGTCGCCCTCGCCGAGGTAGGCGAACACGATCCCGTTGCGCTCCTCACAGGGGTAGCTCGGGATGCGCACCCGGGACGCGAACGTGGAGTGCTCCGGCTCGGCGGGCTGTTCCAGGCAGCGGCCGTCGGGGCCGTAGAGCCAGCCGTGGTAGAGGCAGCGCAGTCCGCCGCCCTCCAGCCGCCCGAAGGACAGGTCCACGCCACGGTGCGCGCAGAACCGGCCCACCAGGCCCCAACCGCCGTCGCGCCGGAACAGCACCAGGTCCTCGCCGAGCAGCCGCACCGCCTTCACCGGGCGGTCCGCCGGCATCTCGGACACGAGCGCCGCCGGTTGCCAGTAGGCGCGCATCAGCCGGCCCAGCGGGGTGCCCGGCCCGGTGCGCGTGACGCGTTCGTTGTCCGCCTGTTTCAGCATGAGCGACCCCGTGCATCCTAGAAGGAACGAAGTGGATCCAGAATACGGACGAGCGGGTCCACGCACCAGGGCCCATCCCGATCCGCGTCAGGAGACGGGATCGCGGCGGAGCACGAGCTTGGTCGTGCGGATCGCATAGGCGTCGGGGGCGTCGTCCCAGTCGGCGGTGACGGTGGTGACCCGCTCGGCGGGGAAGCCGGTGCGGCGCACGAACTCCAGCAGCTCCGGCAGCAGCGCGCGGGCGTGCGAGACGCCGAGGCGCAACGTGACGTCCGTGGCGTACATGTGCATGAGCGGCACCCGGGTGCCCGCGGCGAGGTAGTAACCAACCGCCGTGCAGATGGCTCCGGGCGCCGCCGCGCGCAGGCCGGCGCGCAGGGACCCACGGACCGCAGGACGGGCCGAACCCGAACGCGGCGAGGGCACCGCCGGCCCGGTCGCACGTGGAGGTCAGGCCGCGGAGGCACCGACGGCAGGTCCCGCACGACACGGCCCAGGGCACGACCACCCGCTGCCCGATCTCCAGCGCCTCCACCTCGGACCCGAGCTCCACCACCTCGGCGACGCACTCGTGCCCGATCGGGAACGGGCCGCGGAACGGGACCGGCCCGCAGATCCGCCCGACGACCGGGTCGACCACCCCGAGCGCCAGCCCGGCCTGCAGCACGCGGGAGACCGGCCGGTGGATCGGCACCGTGTCGCCGTCACAGCGCCCGGCGAGGAACGGGCGCACCAGCGCGTCGGTGGGGTCCTGCAGCCGCGGCGCCGCCCGCTCGTGCCAGCGCAGCCGCCCGGCGCGCTCGAATCGCAGCTCGCGGGCGCTTATAACAGTCGTCATAGCGCTAGTATGACGACTGTCATGAACACGAAGAGGCCCGCACCCCGCGAGCAGCTCGTGGCCGGGGCCGCCGACATGCTCCGCCGCCGCGGGCTCCACGCGACGAGCATCCGCGAGGTGGCCCGGCACTCGGGCGCACCCCTCGGCTCGACCTACCACTACTTCCCGGGTGGCAAGGACCAGCTGACCACCGAGGCGGTGCGGTTCGCCGGTGACGCCGTCACCCGCGTGCTGCGGGACCGGCTGGAGGCGGGCCCCGTCGAGGGCCTGCGGAGCTTCCTCCTGTTCTGGCGCGACGTCGTCACCGGCACCGGGTACCGCGCGGGGTGCCCGGTGCTCGCCGTCGCCGTGGAGGAAGCGGACGGGTCCGGCGCGGTCGACGCGGCGGCCGAGGTGTTCCGGGGGTGGGAGTCCCTGCTGACCGCGTCGCTCGGGACGAGCGGGGTCGTCCCCGAGCGCGCCCGCCGGCTCGCCGCGCTCGTCGTGTCCGCCACCGAGGGCGCGGTCGCCGTCTGCCGCGCCGAGCGCAGCACCCGCGCGCTCGACGACGTCGCCGCGGAGCTGGACGCACTCCTGTCCGCCGCCGTCGGGCGCGACGAATAGCCGCGACGAATGGCCGCGACGAATGGCCGAGGCGGGATGCGCGGACCGCCGATCCGGCCCCGCGCGCACCGGGGCAGGATCGGACGATGCACGCCTCACGTCCCACGGCGCGGTTCGACGACCTCACGGTCGGCTCCGCCCTGCGGTTCGCCGGGACCGGGCAGGTGCTGGCGGCGTGGGAGCCCGGCGAGGTCGCGGGCGTACTCGACGAGGTCGAGCGGCGCACCGCCGCGGGGACGTGGGCGTTCGGCTTCGTCGCCTTCGAGGCCGCTCCCGGGCTGGACCCGGCCCTCTCCACGCAGGACCCGGTGGACGGGCTGCCCCTCGCCTGGTTCGCGCTCGCCGCGGAGCCGCAGCGGGCTCCGGCGCTGCGGCCCGGCGCCGGCGGGTGGCCCGCCGGTTCCTGGAGCCCGGCGTGGGACGAGCGCCGCCACCGCGCCGCCGTGCGGGAGGTCCGGGCCCGAATCGCCGCCGGGGAGACCTACCAGTGCAACCTCACCACCCGGCTGACCCGCGGGCTGGACGGCGATCCGGAGGAGCTCTACCGGGACCTGGCGCTGGCCCAGCGGGGCGCCTACAACGCCTACCTCGACGCCGGGCGGTTCGTGGTCGCCGGTGCGAGCCCCGAGCTGTTCTTCGAGTTGCGCGGCGACCGGATCCTCATGCGCCCGATGAAGGGCACCGCGCCCCGCGGTCGCACCGTGGCCGAGGACGAGCGGACCGTCGCCGGGCTGCGCTCCAGCCCGAAGGAGCGCGCCGAGAACGTCATGATCGTCGACCTCGTCCGCAACGACCTGGCCCGCGTCGCCGCCACCGGCACCGTGACGGTGCCGCGCCTCCTGCACGCCGAACGCTTCGCGACCGTGCACCAGCTCACGTCGGACGTCACCGCCCGGCTGCGCTCCGACGTCGGCCTGACCGGGATCTTCCGCGCCCTGTTCCCCTGCGGGTCCGTCACCGGCGCCCCGAAGCCCCGCACGATGGAGTTGATCCGCGACCTCGAGGACGGGCCGCGCGGCGTGTACTGCGGCGCGGTCGGCGTGGTCGCCCCGCCGGGTGCGCCGTACCGGGCCCGCTTCTCCGTGGCGATCCGCACGGTGCTGATCGACCGCCAGCGGCGCACCGCGACGTACGGCACGGGTGGCGGGATCACCTGGGGCTCGCGGCCGGCCGCCGAGTACGCCGAACTGCTCACGAAGGCCCGCGTGCTCGACGCCCACCCGCGGGAGTTCCACCTCATCGAGACCATGAGGCAGGAGACCGGGCACCTCCGCTCGCTCGACGCCCACCTCGCCCGGGTCGCGGCATCGGCCTCGTACTTCGGGTTCCGCTTCGACGCGTCCGCCGCGCGGGCCGCCCTCGACGCACGGCTCGCCGGCGTCGGGGACGCCCGGGTCCGGCTGCGCTGCTACCGCGACGGAGCGGTGGGCGTCGACGTCGAGGAGCTCCCGCCGGCCCCGGCGGGCCCGGTCCGGCTGGTGATCGACCCGGAACCGATCGACTCCACCACGTGCTGGCCGCACCACAAGACGAGCCTGCGCGAGCCGTACTCGTCGCGGCTGGCCCGGCACCCGGCCGCCGACGACGTGGTGCTGGTGAGCGAGCGCGGCGAGGTCACCGAGTCCTGCACCGCCAACCTCGCGGTCCGGCTGGACGGGCAGTGGTGGACGCCCCCGCTGGGGAGCGGCTGCCTGCCCGGAGTCGAGCGCGCCCTGCTCGTGGCGGACGGTGCGCTGCGCGAGCGGGTCCTGCGTCCGGCGGATCTGCACCGCGCCGACGAACTCGCCCTGGTCAACTCGCTGCGCGGCTGGCGACCGGCGACACTGATTCATTCGACATCTCGTAGAATGTCCGGATGGTCCGCTTCACCGCCGCTCTCGGCATCGCCCTCGTCGTCCTCGGCGTCGGGGCCTACGCGCTGACGTCCGCGGTGAGCGTCACGGCGCTCACCCCCGCGTTCGTCGGAATCCCGCTGCTCGCCTGCGCCGCCCTCGCCCGCCCGGCGACCCGGCGACGCCCCGCGCTCGCCGCCGCACTGGCCGTCGCGCTCCTCGGCGCGCTCGGCTCGTCCATGAACGCGATCCGGATCGGCGAGGCGATCGCCGGCACGGCGCAGCGGCCCGCGGCCGTCTGGGTCAGCGCCGTCATGTTCGTGCTGTTGGTCGCCTACCTCGTGCTCGGAGGGCGAGCCCTGGTGAGGTCACGTGCGACATCGGCCGGGTGAGGCAGCTCGGGATCGAGATCGGCAGGGCTGGGCTCGCCTTGCTCCACGCCCCCTCCCACCAATCCGCAAGATCCTCTCGGGAGTGCAAGCACTACCTGCCAGCTACCGCAACCATTGTGTTGCTGCCGGGCGGCCGTGCCGCAGGACGGTGTCCGCCGCATCGAACATCGGTCGAACCACAAGCACCGCGCCGACCCCAGCGCCCTCGCGCCGCGAACAGGCTGGGCGATGAGCGACGCCGGCATCGTGCGCGAACTGCCGCGCCTCGCCCGGATCAAAGCACGGCGCGATCCTTCGTACGCCGTCCGTGGCCCGATAACCACGGCCCCGCGGCCGCCGCGCCTTCCTCGAGGATCTCCCACACTGCGACCACGAACGGCAGTTCAGCCAGCTGATCGTTCAATCACCATGCAGCGCCCGCTGCAGCGTTATCGACATTGCGAAGCCAATACACATCAACTAGAATCGAACACATGTTCGATGCGGTCTGCGAGGAGGAGGTCGGCGATCCCGTCGACCCCGAACTCGAGGACGCCTTCGACTGGATCGCCATCGAACGCGAGCTGCGCCGCGACGACGAGGAGCGCACCTGGGGCAACACGGTCCCGTCCGGGCTGGCCGCGCTGGAGATCGACGCCGACACCGAGTGCGAGGCCGGGCTGTCGGACGCCCAGCTGATCGATGCGATCGTCGGGTTCGACCGGGTCGCCGCATGGGCGCAGGCCCGGCAGGCCCGGCTGCTGGCC
>NZ_BAABJO010000040.1:0-68581 GCF_039543345.1 Pseudonocardia adelaidensis
TTGGCTCACAGAACGACATGGCTACGATCCGACTTCGGCGGACTCGGCCCGCGCGGCCGCGGCGGTGGTGACGGCCCGCGCGGCCGAGGCGGCCAAGGCGGCCGAGACCGCATCGGCGGGTGGCGCCGTCCAGATGGTCACCGGCCGCGTGACGTCCGGGTTCGGCGGCCGCTGGGGCCGCGCGCACGAGGGCGTGGACATCGCCGCCCCGATCGGCACACCGATCCGCGTCCCGCTCGCCGGCACCGTGATCGACTCGGGCCCCGCGAGCGGCTTCGGGCTGTGGGTGCGGGTGCGTCACGACGACGGCACCGTCACCACCTACGGTCACATCAACCGCTCGCTCGTGCGCAAGGGGCAGCACGTCGCGGCGGGCGAGGTGATCGCCGAGGTGGGCAACCGCGGGCACTCCACCGGCCCGCACCTGCACATCGAGGTCACCACCCCGGGCGGCAAGAAGGTCAACCCGCGCCCGTGGCTGGACCAGCACGGCATCGGGTACTGAGGCGTTCCCGGTCCGCCCGCGGCGGGCATCGGGGTGGCGCTCACAGGGCCTCCCACCGCCGTGATCATCATTGCCGGGCGGGCTCGATCACCGGCCGCTTCTCGCCCGCCTCCACGATCCGTTCCTCCAGGCGGGCCCGCAGCTCGGCGAGCACCGCCCCGTGAGCCGGGCTGTCCACGAGGTCGTGCAGCTCGTGCGGGTCGGCATCCAGGTCGTAGAGGTGGGCGTCGACGTAGCGCTCGGCGGCCGGCGTCGTCCACCCGTCCGCGTCGGGCGCCTCCACCGCGTACTTCCACCGCGGGGTCCGCAGTGCCCGCCCGACCTGCGACTCGCTGATCTGCACCAGCACGTCGTCGGGCCGCGGGTCCGGTTCGCCGCGCACGACGGGCAGCAGCGAGCGGCCGTCCATCTCCGGCGGCACCGGGAGCCCGGCCGCGTCGAGGAGGGTCGGCGGCAGGTCGAGGTGGCTGACCAGCCTCCGCACCGGCTCCCCGGTGCGCAACCCCGGCCCCGTCACGGCGGTGGGCACGCGGATGGACGCGTCGTGGCAGCTGCGCTTGTACTCGTCGTTGCGCGTCTTGAAGTGGCAGCCGTGGTCGGAGGTGAAGAGCAGCACCGTGTCGTCGGCCAGGCCGAGCTCCTCGAGCGCGGCGCGGACCCGGCCGAGGCACTCGTCGACCCGCCGGACCATGCCGTAGTAGCCGGCGAGGTGGTCGCGGGTGTTGCCGTCGAGCGCGGCGAGGTCGCCGGGGAGCCACGGGTCGGCGTAGCGCTCGGCGTAGCCGTGGGGTGCGGGGTAGTCGTCGCGGCTGTTCTGGTGGTGCGGCTCCAGGTAGGACAGGAACAGGAAGAACGGCCGGTCCCGCCCCTCGCGCAGGTAGGAGATCGCGGCGTCGGTGAGGGCGTCGGCCCGGTAGCCGGGCAGGTCGTGCGGCTCGCCGTGCTCGTCGTAGAGGGTGGTCTCGTAGGCGTCGGAGGTGAACTCGAGCAGGTTCGACGTGAGCCACCGCTCGTAGCCGCCGCGCTGCTCGGGCCGCACCGGGCCGGCGACGTCGTCGTCGGCGAGGTGCCACTTGCCCATGTAGGCGGTCTCGTAGCCGGCGGCGGCGAACCGGTGGGCGAGCGTCGGCTCGCCGGCCGGCAGCGGGATGCCGTTGCGGAAGCAACCGGTCGACGTCGGCCAGCGGCCGGTCTGCAGCGCCGATCTCGACGGCGCGCACACCGGCTGGCAGGTGAAGGACCGCTCGACGTGCACTCCCTCGCGCGCCATCCGGTCGAAGTGCGGCGTGAGCCCGTGCGGGTTGCCGTGGACACCGGTGGTGTCGAACCGCTGCTGGTCGGTGAAGAAGACGAGGACGTTGCGGTTGACGGCGGGGCTCATGCATGCACCTCTCGGCGGGCCTCGAGTTCGGACGTGTCGACGGTGCGGGTCTCGCGCAGGAAGAGCGTGGAGACCACCGACACCAGCCCGAGCACGACGGCGACGGTGGCGATCGGCCAGCTCGCCCCGCCCGACGCCACGAGGAACGAGGTGACGATCGCCGGTACGAAGCCCGCGACCATCGCCGAGAGCTGGTAGGCGAAGGACATCCCGGAGTAGCGGACGCCCACGCCGAACATCTCCGCGAACATCGTGGGCTGCAGGCTGGACATGCACACGGCGCCGCCCAGCCCGACCAGCGCCATCGCGAGCCACACGAGCGCCGTCGAACCGGACCCGAGCAGCCAGACGTAGGGGAACGCGGTGAGCACGACGAAGATCCCGCCCGCGAGGTAGATGGGCCGGCGGCCGATCCGGTCGGAGAGCGCGCCCGCCACGGGGATGAGCGCCAGCCCGATGAGGTTGTAGAACACGATCCCGGTGAGCGCGACCCCCTGGCCGTACCCGAGGCTCGTGGTCACGTAGCTGATGGCGAACGGCTGGTAGATCTGCGACGTGCCGGCCTCGCCGATGCGCACGCCGAAGGCCACGGCGATGTTGCGCGGGTAGCGGCGCAGGGCCGTGAGCAGCGGAATGCGCTCCTGCTTCCCGGCGTCCCGCACCACCTGGAACGCGGGCGTCTCCTCGATCTTGAGGCGGACGATCAGGCCGACGACGAGCAGCACCGCGCTGAACAGGAACGGCACGCGCCAGCCCCAGCTCAGGAACTGCTCCTCGGACAGGCCGGTGAACAGCCCCACCACGGACACGGCGATCAGGTATCCGGTCGCGCCGCCGCACTGGGGGAGGCTGCCCCAGAAGCCACGCCGGTGCCGGGGCGAGTGCTCGACCGCGAGCAGCGATGCCCCGCCGAACTCCCCGCCGAGCCCGAGGCCCTGCAGCAGGCGCAGCAGGACGAGCAGGGTGGGCGCCCAGAAGCCGACCGTGTGGAAGTCCGGGAGCAGGCCGATCAGGAAGGTCGCCCCTCCGATGATCATCATCGTGGTGACGAGCACCTTCTTGCGCCCGAGCCGGTCCCCGAAGTGCCCGAAGATCAGGGCGCCGATCGGGCGGGAGACGAACCCGACGCCGAACGTCGCCAGCGCGGCGAGGGTGCCGATCACCGGGTCGACGTCGGGGAAGAAGAGCTTGTTGAACACCAGTGCGGCGGAGATGCCGTAGAGGTTGAAGTCGTACCACTCGAGCAGCGCGCCGGACATGCTGGCCGCCGCCACCTTGGGCATCGACTGGCGGGGTGGGGCGTCGTGCGGTTGCTGCGTCATCGCTGCTCCCGTCATGTTATTCGATTAACAAGGCACCGTAGGCCCTGGCGTCTCGCCTGTAAAGCCGCCGGCCCGAAGTCGGCTACTGTCGGTGCGTGCCGCCGCGCCGACCCACCCAGCGCGACATCGCGGAGCGCGCGGGCGTCTCCACCGCCACGGTGTCCTACGTGCTCTCCGGCCGCCGCGGCGGGGCGAAACCACCGCCGCCGGAGACGCGGGAGCGCGTGCTGCGCGCGGTCGCCGAGACCGGGTACCAGCTCGACCAGGCCGGGCGCAGCCTGCGCCGGCAGCGGACGGACGTGGTGGCGCTGATGTACCCGGCGCCGTCCAGCCCGTGGTCGGACCGGCTGGCCGAGGAGCTGCAGGTGGCGGCGGCGGACCGGGGGCTCGCGGTCGTCGCGCTCCCAGTCATCACCGGTGCCTCGACGGCGGCGATCCTGCGGATCCTGCGGCAGCGCTACATCGACGGCGCCGTCCTGCTGCACGACTGCCCGCTCGACGGCGCCGAGCTCGCCGCGCTGGCCGCGCAGGGCCGCTCACTCGTGGTGTTCGACGACGACCTCGAACCCGACGGCTTCGACGTGGTCCGCCAGAACCGCCTGCGCGCCTGCCGGGCCGCGATCGAGCGGCTGATCACCGCGGGCCACCGCCGCATCGCCTTCCTCTCCCACGCCGACGATCACGGCGACCCGCTCGCCGACGTCAAGCTGCGCAGCTACACCGACGGCCTCGCCGCCCACGGCATCGCGCAGGACCCGCAGCTCGTCCGGGCCGTTGCGGACTCCCGGCCCGACGCCTACGCCGCGGTCCGCGACCTCCTGCGGCTCCCCGACCCGCCCACCGCGCTGCTCTCGGCCACCGACCGTGCTGCGATCGACGGCATCTGGGCGGCCCGCGACCTGGGTGTCACCGTGCCCGACCGGCTCGCCGTCATCGGCATCGGCAACATCCCCGAAGGCCTGATGATCTCCCCGCCGCTGACCAGCGTCGGCGCCGTGGCCCTCGACTTCTCCGATGCGGTCGCCCGCCTCTTCGAACGCCTCGACGCCGAGGCCGCCCTCCCCGGGGCGGAGCTCTCCGCACCGTGGGAGCTGATCACGCGCGCGTCGGGCTGACTCCGCGGATCGGGTGCTAGAGCGACCCGTTCTCGAACACCTCGAGCGCGCGGATCTTGTTCGTCGCGTCGAGGGCGGCCACCTTGTACGCCTCGGAGAGCGTCGGGTAGTTGAGCACGGTGTCGACGAGGTAGTCGACGGTGCCCCCGCAGCCCATGATCGCCTGCCCGATGTGCACGAGGTCGGTGGCGCCGGTGCCGAAGACGTGCACGCCGAGCAGCGTGCGGTCGTCGGTGGAGACGAGCAGCTTGAGCATGCCGTAGGAGTCGCCGACGATCGCGCCGCGCGCGAGCTCGCGGTAGCGCGACATGCCCACCTCGTAGGGCACGGACGCGGAGGTCAGCTCGGCCTCGGTGCGGCCGCAGTAGGAGATCTCCGGCACCGTGTAGATGCCGATCGGCTGCAGTTCCTGCAGCTCGCGGGCCGGTTCGCCGAAAGCGTGGTAGGCCGCGAGCCGGCCCTGGTCCATGCTGGTGGCCGCGAGCGCGGGGAAGCCGATCACGTCGCCGACGGCGAAGATGTGCGGCACCTCGGTGCGGTACTGCTTGTCGACGGTGATGCGGCCGCGCTTGTCGGCCGCGAGGCCCGCCTTCTCCAGGTCCAGCTCGTCGGTCACGCCCTGGCGGCCCGCCGAGTACATCACCATGTCGGCCGCGATCCGCTTGCCGCTGGCCAGGCTGGTGACGGTGCCGCGCTGCGCCACCTCGACCTTCTCGACCTCCTCGCCGAACCGGAAGGTGACGGACTGGTCGCGCAGGTGGAACTTCAGCGACTCGACCACCTCGGGGTCGCAGAAGTCCAGCATGGCCGGCCGCTTCTCGACCACCGTGACCCTGGTGCCGAGTGCGGCGAACATGGAGGCGTACTCGATCCCGATCACGCCGGCGCCGACGACCACCATCGTTCCCGGGACCCGCTGCAGCTTGAGCACGCCGTCGGAGTCGAGCACGTGCTCGTCGTCGAACTCGACCTCGGCGGGACGGGCGGGCTTCGTG
Organism: Pseudonocardia adelaidensis; assembly: GCF_039543345.1. Taxonomy (NCBI): domain Bacteria; kingdom Bacillati; phylum Actinomycetota; class Actinomycetes; order Pseudonocardiales; family Pseudonocardiaceae; genus Pseudonocardia; species Pseudonocardia adelaidensis. Next base: position 5,319 of record NZ_BAABJO010000040.1, read on the forward strand.
CCGGTGGCGATCACGATGTTCTCGGCCGTGACGGTGCTGCGGTCGCCCCGCGCGTCGCCCTGCACGGTGACGGTGTGCTCGTCCTCGAAGCGCGCGGTGCCGCCGATGATCTCGACGTGGTTGCGCAGCAGCTGGCTGCGGACCACCTCGACCTCGCGGCCGACCACGTGCTGCGTGCGCGCGAGCAGGTCGGCGATGGTGATCTCGCTCTTGACGCGGTAGCTCGCCCCGTACATGTCGCGCTGCGCGAAGCCGGTGAGGTACAGCACGGCCTCGCGCAACGTCTTGGACGGAATCGTGCCCGTGTTGACGCAGACGCCGCCCATCATGTTGCGCCGCTCCGCCACACAGACGCGCTTGCCCAGCTTCGCACCCGCGATCGCGGCCTTCTGGCCACCCGGTCCGGATCCGATCACGAGCAGGTCGTAGTCGTACACCCGGCGGTCCTCCCCACGGTCGGCGGGCCATCGACGGACCGCACGGGGGACAGCGTTGCCCCACCGGTGCCGCGCGGCAAGCGCGGGAGGTTAACAGTCGACGACGACACGGCGGTCAACGCGCCGCGCGCTCACAGCCGGTTGTCCACATCGCGGCGATCCCGCCCGTTCCGCCGCACGTTGCCCACAGCCGAACGGAGCAACGCCCCCATCGCCCGGCCCCCGCCACGCATCCTCGCCGCATGACGCCTCCCGCCGACCACCCTCCCGCCGCACCGCCGGTCGACCAGCGGCCCGTGCTCCGCGTACGCGACCAGGGCGAGCTGGTGGCCGCCGTCCCGGCCATGCTCGGGTTCCACCCACGCGAGTCGCTCGTCCTGATGGCAACCGGCGGCCTGTCGGGCCGCAGGCTCGGCCTCACGTTGCGCGTCGACCTGCCGCCGCCGGAGCACCCGCAGTACGCCGAACACGCCGAGCTCGTCGTGGCGTCGGCGGTGTGCGGACTGCTCCTCGACGAACCCACGGGAGCGGTCGCCGTCGTGGTGAGCGAGTCCGGTGATCCACCCGGGCCGCTCCCGCACTCGCTGCTCGCAGGCCGCGTCGAGTCGGCGCTCGCGGCGCAGCAGGTGCCGATCCGGGCCGTGATGTGGACCGAGCGCACCACCGGTGGAGCCCGCTGGGCCTGCTACCAGGCGTGCGGCTGCGCGGGCACGGTCCCCGACCCCGCCACCACACCGTTCGTGGCCGCCGTGGTGGCGGAGGGCAAGGTGGTGCACGCAGATCGCGCCGCGCTGGAGGCAGTGGTCGCCCCGGTCGACCAGGACGTGCTCCGGCGCCGCGAGAAGCGGCTGATCCAGTCGGTGGACGGGCAGCTCGAGGGGGACACGGGCGCGGTCGTCCTCGAACCGGACGCGGGCGTGTTCCTCGTCGACGCCGCGATCGCCGACTCCGCGGCCGGGCGGCTCGCCCTGTCCGACGACGACGTCGTCGCGCTGGCCACGGCGCTCGGGATCGCCGAGGTGCGCGGCTGGGCGCTGCAGCGCACCGCCGGGCCGGGCGGGGCGGCCGCCGAACACCTGTGGGCCGCACTCGTCCGGGAGACGCCCGATCCCGAGGCGGCCGAGCCTGCGGCGCTGCTGGCGGTCTCGGCGCTGCTGCGTGGTGACGGCGCGTTGGCCAACATCGCGCTCGACCGCGCGGAGCGGGCGTGGCCGGGACACGCCTTCGCGGGACTCGTCCGCCGCTGCGCCGCGGCCGGCGTCCGGCCGTCCCAGGTGCGCGACACGCTGCTCGGCGGGCCCACGCGGGACGCGCGGTGAGCGCCGTGCTCAGCGGCCGGTCACGCCGTCCTGGTGCGGGTGAACTCCCAGGCGTCGCCCACGATCGTGGCGAGGTCGGTGCGGTGCGGCCGCCAGTCCAGCTCGGCCTTGGCCGCCTCGCTCGAGGCGATCAGCACGGCCGGGTCGCCGGCACGGCGGGGGGCGGACACGGCCGGGATCGGGTGTCCGGTCACCGTGCGGCAGGCCTCCACCACCTCGCGCACCGAGAAGCCGCTTCCCGATCCCAGGTTGTAGATCGCGTGCCGCCCCGGCCGCGCGTGCTGGAGCGCCAGCAGGTGGGCGTCGGCGAGGTCGTCCACGTGGATGTAGTCGCGCACGCACGTGCCGTCCGGGGTGGGCCAGTCCTCGCCGTACACCTGCACCGCATCGCGGATGCCCGACGCCACCTGCAGCACGAGCGGGATCAGGTGGGTCTCCACCGTGTGCCGCTCGCCGAATCGGCCGTGGGCGCCGGCCACGTTGAAGTACCGCAGGCTCACCGCGGCCAGCCCGTGTGCCACGGCGTAGGAGCCGATCGCGTGGTCGATGGCGAGCTTGCTCGCCCCGTACGGGTTGGTCGGCCTGGTCGGTGCGTCCTCGCGGATCGGCACCTGCTCCGGCTCGCCGTACGTCGCCGCGGTGGAGGAGAACACCAGCCGGGGGGTGCCGTGGCGGCGCATCGCCTCGAGCAGCCGGAAGCTCGTCACCACGTTGCCGTTCCAGTACAGCTCCGGCCGCTGCACGGATTCGCCCACGAGCGACTTGGCCGCGAAGTGGAGCACGCCCTCGAAACCGTCGGCGAGCACGTCGTCCGCGACGGCCGCGAGATCGCCCTCCACGAACCGCGCGCCCTCGGGCACAGCGTCCTTGTGCCCGGTGGACAGGTCGTCGAGCACCGTCACGTCGTGGCCCGCGTCCACCAGGTGCGCGGCGCACACGCTGCCGACGTAGCCGGCGCCACCGGTCACGAGCAGCTTCACAGAACTCCTCCTCGGGGTTCGGCGCGCGTCGCCCGGCCGGCGCGCGTCGCGGCACACCGTCTCACGGCGCACCGCGACGTACTCGGAGGGCTCCGGTCAGCGAGCCCGCACGAGCACCGCGTGGGCGATCAGCGGCGCCACCGACGAGGAGGCGCCGTTGCTCGCCACGGTCACGGCGTCGCCGAAACGCGAGATGGCGTCCACGTCCACGTCCTGACCCGGCACGATGCCGGCCGACTTGAGATCGGCCATGAGGTCGGCGTCCACCTGCACGTGCTCGGCGATGCGGCGCACCTCCACCGGCCCACCACCGCGGCGGGCGAACTCGTCGAGGCGCTGCAGGCCCACCTCCAGCACCGGCGGGGCCGAGGCGGAACGCGTGGCGGCGGCGGTGTCGAGGGCGTTCACGAGCTCGTCGAGGCCGGGGATGGGGTTGCCGTACGGGGAGATCGTGGGGTTGTCGAGCAGCTTCACGAGCTTGCGCTCCACCGCCTCGCTCATCACGTGCTCCCAGCGGCAGGCCTCGGCGTGCACGAACTCCCACTCGAGCCCGATCACGTCCACGAGCAGCCGCTCCGCGAGCCGGTGCTTGCGCATCACGGCCACCGCACGACCGCGGCCGGCCTCCGTGAGCTCGAGGTGCCGGTCGCCGGCCACCACCACCAGCCCGTCGCGCTCCATCCGGGCCACGGTCTGGCTCACCGTCGGCCCGCTCTGGCCGAGCCGTTCCGCGATGCGCGCGCGCAGCGGAACGACACCCTCCTCCTCGAGTTCGTAGATCGTGCGGAGGTACATCTCGGTGGTATCGATGAGCTCGTTCACGCCCCCAGCCCTTCCGTCAAGACCCCATTCTATCGGTGCAACGGCTCGCAGCCGCCCCGCCATCCCGGGCAGGATGACCGGGTGTTCGCACTGATGGATCCCCTGGTCGCTCCCTCCCGGCTCGCCCGACTCCTCGCCGACCCGGATCCGGAGCAGCGGCCCGTGGTGCTCGACGTGCGGTGGCGGCTCGGCGGCCCGCCCGCGAGGCCCGACCACGACGCCGCACACATCCCCGGAGCCGTCTTCCTCGACATGGACACCGACCTGGCCGACCCGCCCGGGCCTGCCGGTCGCCACCCGCTGCCGTCGGTCGAACGGCTGCAGGCCGCGCTGCGCCGGGCGGGGGTGCGAGACGGGTCGCTGGTCGTCGCCCACGACGACGCCCAGGGCGTGCAGGCGGCGCGGGCGTGGTGGCTGCTGAGGTGGGCCGGGTTCGCCGCGGGTCGCGTCGCGGTGCTCGACGGCGGGTTCCGGGGCTGGGTCGACGCGGGGCTGCCCACCACGGCCGAGCCGTCCCGGCCGGTGCCCGGCGACGTCACGGTGCGGACCGGCGGCATGCCGGTGCTCGACGCCGACGAGGCGGCCGCGCTCGCCCGCAGCGGGGTGCTGCTCGACGCCCGCGCACCGGAGCGCTACCGCGGTGAGCACGAGCCGGTCGACCCGAAGGCAGGCCACATCCCCGGCGCCCGCAACGCGCCGGCCACCGACGTCCTCGCGTCCGACGGACGCTGGCTCCCGCCGGTGTCGCTGGCCGAGTGGCTGGGCGGGCTGGCGGAGGCGGGGGAGTGCGACGTCGCGGCGTACTGCGGGTCCGGCGCCACCGCGGCGGCGCTGGTGCTCGCCGCCGAGCACGCCGGCTTCCGCCCGCCGGATCGGCCGATCGGGCTGTACGTCGGGTCGTGGTCGAACTGGTCGGCCGACCCGGCGCGACCCGTGGCCACCGGGTCGGCACCGTGAGCGTGCGGGCCGCGGTCGTGTGGACCCCCGACTTCCTGGGCTACGACCTCGGCGACGAGCACCCGCTCGACCCGGTGCGGCTCGACCTCACGATGCGGCTGGCCACCGAGCTGGGGGTGCTCGAGGGCGTCGAGCCGCTGGCGCCCGAGCAGGCGCCCGACGAGGAGGTGCAGCGGGTCCACGTCCCGTCGTACATCACCGCGGTCAAGTCCGCGCCCGAGCAGCCGTTCGGCGTGGGCCACGGGCTCGGCACCGAGGACAACCCCATCTTCCTCGGCATGCACGAGGCCAGCGCGCTGGTCTGCGGGGGATCGCTGCTCGCGGCGCGCGAGATCGCCGAGGGCCGGACCGACCGCGCCGTCAACATCGCGGGTGGGCTGCACCACGCGATGCGCGACCGCGCGTCCGGCTTCTGCGTCTACAACGACTGCGCGGTGGCGATCTCCTGGCTGCTCGACCACGGGTTCGACCGCATCGCCTACGTCGACGTCGACGTCCACCACGGCGACGGCGTGCAGGCCGCGTTCTACACCGACCCGCGGGTGCTCACGATCTCGCTGCACCAGCACCCGATGACGCTGTGGCCGGGCACCGGCTGGCCGGGCGAGTACGGGGAGGGGGAGGCGGCCGGGCGGGCCGTCAACATCCCGCTGCCGCCGGGCACACCCGACGCTAGCTGGCTGCGTGCCTTCCACGCGGTCGTGCCGTCGCTCCTCACGGAGTTCCGGCCGCAGATCCTCGTCACCCAGTGCGGCGTCGACACCCACGTCGAGGACCCGCTCGCCGACCTCGGTCTCACGGTCGACGGCCACCGCACCATCTACCGGGCGCTCAGGGAGCTTGCCACCCACACCGCGGGCGGCAAGTGGCTCGCCGTGGGCGGGGGCGGGTACGGGCTCTTCCGGGTGGTGCCCCGGTCGTGGACCCACCTGATCGCCACCGTGCTCGACCGCGACGTCGGGCCGGACCGCCCGCTGCCCGCCGGCTGGGTGGCCCACACCGCGAGCCTCACCAGCCAGCAGCTGCCGATCTCGATGACCGACGGCGGCGACACCGGGTACATCCCGTGGACCGAGGGGGCCGACCGGGTCGACACCGCCGTCCTGGAGACCAGGCGGGCGGTCTTCCCGTTGTACGGCCTCGACCCCGACGACCCGAGGGACTGACGGGCATGACCACGAGCAGCGGCACCACCGGCGGCGGCACGGCGCCTGCGGTCTCCGGCCCCGGCTACCCGCAGCACTGGGAGGCCGACGTGGTGGCCACCGACGGCGGCATCGTGCACCTGCGTCCGATCGTGCCCGGCGACGCCGAGGCGCTGCTGCGGTTCCACCAGAGCCTCTCGGAGCGCACCCGCTACCTGCGCTACTTCGGCCCGTACCCGCGCATCCCCCCGCGCGACCTCGAGCGGTTCACCACCGTCGACCACCGCACCCGGGTGGCGCTCATCTGCCTGCTCGGCGACGAGATCATCGCAGTGGGCCGCTACGAGGGGCTGGGGCCGGGCCCGGACGGGCGGGTCGAGGCGGCCGAGGTCGCGTTCGTCGCGCGCGACGACCACCAGCGCCGTGGGCTGGGCTCGATCCTGCTCGAACACCTCGCGGCGGCCGCGCGCGAGAACGGCCTGCGCCGGTTCGAGGCCGAGGTGCTGGTGGAGAACCACCAGATGGTCCGGGTCTTCCGGGACGCCGGGTACCAGGTGAGCCGCGAGTTCGCCGAGGGCGTGCTGCACCTCGAGTTCGACATCGACCCCACGGAGCGCTCGCTCGCCGTCCGCGACTCCCGGGAGCAACGGGCCGAGGCCCGCAGCGTGCACAACGCGTTGCACCCCACGTCGGTGGCCGTGATCGGGGCGTCCACCGAACCGTCGAAGATCGGGCACGCCGTGCTGGCCAACCTCCTGCGCGGCAACTTCACCGGGCCCGTCTACCCGGTCAACCCGGCCACGCGGTCGGTCCGCGGGGTGCGGGCGTACGCGTCGGTCACCGAGATTCCCGACGAGGTCGACCTGGCCGTGGTCGCGGTACCCGCCGCGAACATCGACGAGGTGATGGACTCCTGCCTCGAGAAGGGGGTCACCACGCTCGTCGTGGTGAGCGCGGGGTTCGCCGACGTGGGCGGGAGCGGTGTCGTCGCGGAGCGGCGGCTCGTGTCCGAGGCCAGGGCGCACGGCATGCGGGTGATCGGGCCGAACGCGCTCGGGGTGGTCAACAACGACCCCGCGGTGCGGCTCAACGCCACCCTCGCCCCCGATCTCCCGGGCGCGGGCCGGGTCGGCTTCTTCTCGCAGTCGGGCGCGCTGGGCATCGCGATCCTCGCGGCGGCGAAGGAGCGCGGGCTCGGCCTGTCCACGTTCGTCTCGGCGGGCAACCGGGCCGACCTGTCGGGCAACGACCTGCTGCAGTACTGGCAGACCGACCCCAACACCGACGTCGTGCTGCTCTACCTCGAGACGTTCGGCAACCCGCGCAAGTTCGCCCGGCTGGCGCGGCGGCTCGCGCGCACCAAGCCGATCGTCGCGGTGAAGAGCGGCCGCCACTCCGGCCCCACGGCCGCGTTGGCGGCCCGCGCGGCGCCCATCGACGAAGCCAGCGTGCGGGCGCTGTTCGAGCAGGCGGGGGTGATCCGGGTCGAGACGCTCAGCCAGCTGTTCGACACGGCACTGCTGCTGGCCTACCAACCGCTCCCGGCCGGTCCGCGGGTCGCGGTGGTGGGCAACTCCAGCGCACTGGGCGTCCTGGTCGCCGACGCGCTGCTCGACGGCGGGATGGAGCTCGCGGGCCCGCCGGTCGACGTCGGCACCGCGGCGCCGCCGGAGGAGTTCGCCGCCGCGGTTGCCCGGGCGATCCGGGACGACCCCGCGCAGGAGGCGGGACACGACGAGGCGTCCCGGGCCGACGCCCTCATCGCCGTGTTCGTCCCGCCGGTCGCCATCCCCGGCGCGGCGTACGCCCGCGCGCTGCGGGAGGCGGTGGCCGGGTCCGACAAGCCGGTGGCCGCGGTGTTCCTCGCGGCCGAGGGCGTGCCGGTCGAGCTCTCGGTCGAGCGGGAGGACGGCTCGCCCGGGCCGGGATCGGTGCCGAGCTACCCCAGCCCGGAGCGCGCGGCGGCGGCCCTCGCCCGGGTCAGCCGGTACGCCCAGTGGCGGGCGCGGCCGGTGGGGGAGTTCGTCAGCCCGGCGGGGATCGACGCGGAGCGGGCACGGGCCCTGGTGGCCCGGCTCGGCGCGGCCCGCCCCCACCGGCTCGGTGACGGCGAGACGGTCGAGCTGCTGGGCTGCTACGGCGTGGCGGTCACCGATTTCCGCATGGTGTCCGACGCCGACGCGGCGGTGGCGGCGGCCGAGGAGCTCGGCTACCCGGTGGCGATCAAGGCGGTCGGCGACCGCTGGCGACACCGCACCGACCAGGCGGGTGTCCGGCTCGACCTGGACGCCCCGTCCGGCGTGCGCCGCGCCCACACCGACCTCGCGCGGCTCACCGGCCAGAGCGAGGTCTACGTGCAGCGCATGGCCCCGAAGGGCATCTCCTGCGTGCTGGAGATCGTCGACGACCCGTCGTTCGGGTCGCTGCTGTCGTTCGGGCTCTCCGGGATGGCCACCGAGCTGCTCGGCGACCGCGCGTTCCGGGTGGTCCCGGTGTCCGACCAGGACGCCGCCGCGTTGGTGCGCGCGCCGCGGGCCGCGCCGCTCCTGGCCGGCTACCGCGGCACCGAGCCGGTCGACCTGGCCGCGCTGGAGGACCTGGTGCTGAGGGTCGGGCGGATCGCCGAGGACCTGCCCCAGGTGCGCTCGCTCGTGCTCGACCCGGTGCTCACCTCGGCCGAGGGGGCGTTCGTCACCGGCGCCCGGATCGTCCTCGGCCCACCGCCCACCCGGCGGGACAGCGGGCCGCGGCGCCTGCCCTGACTCCGGGGCTTGGTGATCGCCGATCCGGGGCAGTCACCGTCGTCCGCAGGGTGTTGCCGGATCGGGGCCGCGGCGCCCTTGCCTCGTCGTGCGGAACGTGCGCGGCCGGGAGGCGCGGCAGCGGGGGCCGGACGGGGTTCGATCGGACGGGGGTTGATCGGCGGGAGCGGGACCTGGCGTCCACACATGAGCGTGAGGTCCCGATCCGGGCGATCACGGTCGCCACACCGCCTTGGTCGCTGTGGGAGACCGGGACCAGCCACCATCGGTCCGTGATCGTCGAACACCCCGGCAGCGGCGATTCGGCAACACCCTCCCGAGCGGCAGTGAGCGGACCGAATCGGCAATCTTCGGCGCCTGGTGCGTGACGCGAGACGGGTGCGTGGCCGGCCCCAGCCCGGGCTCGCCGTCGACAACTGATCGAGTGTGGAGCTACCGGCGGAAGGAGACCTGCAGCGTCGGCTGGCTCACCCCGGCGAAGAAGTCGTTGCCCTTGTCGTCCACCACCACGAAGGCGGGGAAGTCCTCCACCTCGATGCGCCAGACCGCTTCCATCCCGAGCTCGGGGTACTCGAGCACGTCGACCTTGCGGATGCAGTCCTGGGCCAGCCGGGCCGCGGGGCCGCCGATGGAGCCGAGGTAGAACCCGCCGTACGTGGCGCAGGCGGTGGTCACCTGCTTCGACCGGTTGCCCTTGGCCAGCATCACGAGCGAGCCGCCCGCGGCCTGGAACTGCTCCACGTACGAGTCCATCCGGCCCGCGGTGGTGGGGCCGAACGAGCCGGACGCGTAGCCCTCCGGCGTCTTGGCCGGACCGGCGTAGTAGACGGGGTGGTCGCGCAGGTACTGCGGCATCGGCTCACCTGCCTCCAGCCGCTCCGCGATCTTGGCGTGGGCGATGTCGCGGGCCACGACGAGCGGACCGGTGAGCGACACGCGCGTCTTCACCGGGAGCGTCGAGAGCTGGGCGCGGATGTCGGCCATCGGCCGGTTGAGGTCCACGCGCACCACCTCGTCGGACAGGTCCTCGGTGGTGGTCTCCGGCAGGAACCGGGCGGGGTCGCGCTCGAGCTGCTCGAGGAACACCCCCTCCGGGGTGATCTTGGCCTTGGCCTGGCGGTCGGCGGAGCAGGACACCGCCACGCCCACCGGGAGCGAGGCGCCGTGGCGCGGGAGCCGGATCACGCGCACGTCGTGGCAGAAGTACTTGCCGCCGAACTGCGCGCCGATGCCGAACTCGCGCGTCAGCTCCAGCACCTGCTGCTCGAGGTCGCGGTCGCGGAAGGCGTGGCCCAGCTCCGTGCCCTGCGTGGGCAGGTTGTCCAGGTAGCGGGCGGAGGCGAGCTTGGCGACCTTGAGGGTGTACTCGGCCGACATGCCACCCACCACCACCGCGAGGTGGTAGGGCGGGCAGGCGGCGGTGCCGAGCGAGCGCAGCTTCTCGTCGAGGAACGCCGCGAGCTTCTTCGGCGTCAGCAGCGCCTTCGTCTCCTGGTAGAGGAAGGTCTTGTTCGCCGAGCCACCGCCCTTGGCCAGCACCAGGAGCTCGTACTTCGGCGTCTGCCCCGGCGCGGTGTAGAGCTCCACCTGCGCGGGCAGGTTCGTGCCCGTGTTCTTCTCGTCCCAGAACGAGGTGGGCGCCATCTGCGAGTAGCGCAGGTTCAGCTGGTCGTAGGCCTCGAACACGCCGCGGGAGATGGCGCGCTCGTCGTCGCCGCCGGTCAGCACGGTCTCGGTGCGCTTCGCGATCACGATCGCCGTGCCGGTGTCCTGGCACATCGGCAGCACCCCGCCCGCCGACACGCACGCGTTGCGGATCAGGTCGGTGGCCACGAAGCGGTCGTTGGGGGACGCCTCCGGGTCGTCGACGATGGCCCGCAGCTGCGCGAGGTGCGACGGCCGCAGCATGTGCTGGATGTCGCGCACCGACTCGCGCACGAGCGCGGTGATCGTGGACGGGTCGATCTCGAGGAAGGTGCGGCCCGCCGCCTCGACGACCCGCCCCGGTGGGAGGTCGAGGAGCCGGTACTCGGTGTCGTCCGGGCCGAGGGGGAGAACGTCGGTGTGGTGGAACTCGGGCACCTGGAGAACCTAACAGCGCGAGAAACCACCAGCGCACAGCGCCGGAATGGGTCGGGAGGCCGGACCGGCCCCCGACCAGTCCGACCTCCCGGGGTGGGCGCGTCCGGCGGGCCGGCGCGCGCGAGGTCTCCGGTGGGAGAGGTTCTCCCGCCAACGGCCTCCCGTCAACTTCTGGGCAGGGCCTGGCGCCGGACCGTAGGGTCATTGCATGCCTGGATCGATTCTCGGGACCTCCGTGCGCCGCGTCGAGGACCGTGACCTCATCACCGGCGCGAGCACCTACGTCGGAAACCTCGCCCTCGAGGGCGTCCTGCACCTCGCCTTCGTCCGCTCCCCGTTCGCCCACGCCGTCATCACCGGGATCGACACGGCCGCCGCCGCGGCGGCCCCGGGTGTCGTGGCGGTGTTCACGGCAGCCGACCTCGACCTGCCCGCCCACCACGGCCTCATGGTCGTGAACAAGGACCTGCCGCGCCCGCCGCTCGCCACCGACCGCGTCCGCTTCGTGGGGGAGGCGGTCGCGGTCGTGGTCGCCGAGACCAAGGCGGCCGCCGTCGACGCGGTCGAGCTGGTGGAGGTGGACTACGACCCGCTACCGGCCGTCGTCGACATGGAGGCCGCGCTCGAGCCGGGCGCGGAGCTGCAGTTCCCGGAGCTGGGCAGCAACCTGGCCGACGGCAACCGGTCCACCGACGAGGACGTGCTCGCGGACGCCGAGGTGGTCGTGCGGGCCCGGTTGGTGAACCAGCGCGTGGCGGTGGTGCCGATGGAGGGCAACGCGATCGCCGTCCTGCCCGGGGGTTACGACGGCGGGGACCACGACCTCACGATCTGGGTCTCCACCCAGATGCCGCACGGCTTCCGCGCCCAGGCGGCCGCGCTGTTCGGGCTCGAGCAGGACCGGGTGCGGGTGATCGCGCCGCACGTCGGCGGCGGGTTCGGCGGCAAGGCGGGCATGATCGCCGAGCACACCACGGCGGTCGGGGTCGCGCGCAGGCTCGGCCGGCCCGTCACGTGGGTGGAGACCCGCTCGGAGAACCTCGTGTCGATGCCCCAGGGACGCGGGCAGGTGGCCTACTACGAGCTGGGCCTCACGCGCGACGGCATGATCACGGGGCTGCGGGCGCGGGTCGTCGGCGACAGCGGCGCGTACGCGGGGTTCGGCGGCGGTCTCATCTTCATGTCCACGCGCACGATGGCCACCGGCGTGTACCGGATCCCGAAGCTCGCCTTCGACGGGGCGGTCGCGCTCACCAACACCACGCCGATGGGCGCGTTCCGCGGCGCGGGCCGGCCCGAGGCCACGGCGCACATCGAGCGGATGATGGACCTCGCCGCGGCCGAGCTGGGCGTCGACCCGGTCGAGTTGCGGCGGCGCAACTTCATCCAGCCCGACGAGTTCCCGTACGACACCCTCTCCGGGGTGCGCTACGACATCGGCGACTACGACCTGCCGCTGCGCGAGGCGCTGCGGCTCGTCGACTACGAGAAGCTGCGGGAGGAGCAGGCCACCCGGCGGGAGGCGGGCGACCCGGTGCAGCTGGGCATCGGCGTGAGCGTGTACGTCGAGATCACCGGCGGGGCGGGCGACGAGTACGGCTCCGTCGTCGTGCACCCCGACGGCTCCGCGACGATCTCGGCGGGCACGTCGGCGCACGGCCAGGGCCACGCCACGTCGTTCGCCATGGTCGCGAGCGACCGGCTCGGGATCCCGGTGGAGCGGATCCGGTTCGTCCAGTCCGACACCGCCGCGGTGCCCCGCGGCGGCGGCACGGGCGGGTCGCGGTCGCTGCAGATGGCGGGCAACGCCGTGCAGGCGGCGGCCGACGACGTGCTCGAGCAGGGGCGCAGGCGCGCCGCCGCGATGCTCGAGGCGTCCGTCGACGACGTGCAGCTCACCGAGGACGGCGAGTTCGGCGTGGCCGGCGTCCCGTCGGTCACGCTCACGTGGGCGCAGGTCGCGGGCGGGGCCGAGGCCGACGGCGAGCGGATCTTCGCCGGGCTGGACTTCCACCAGGACGGCGCCACGTTCCCGTTCGGGGCGCACGTGTCGGTGGTGGAGGTCGACACCGAGACCGGCCGGGTCACGCCGCGCCGCCACGTCGCGGTGGACGACTGCGGGCGGGTGCTCAACCCGTTGATCGTGGAGGGCCAGCAGCACGGCGGGCTGGCGCAGGGGGTCGCGCAGGCGCTGTACGAGGAGGTCGTCTTCGACGCCGACGGCCAGCCGCTCACCGGCACCCTCGCCGACTACCGGATGCCGAGCGCGGCGGACCTGATGATGTTCGAGACCGCCAACACCGAGACGCCCACGCCGCTGAACCCGCTCGGGGCGAAGGGCATCGGCGAGTCGGCCACGGTGGGCTCGACGCCGGCCGTGCAGAACGCCGTGGTGGACGCGCTGAGCCACCTCGGCGTGCGGCACGTCGACCTGCCGTGCACGCCGGAGCGGGTGTGGCGGGCCGTGCAGGATGCGCGCGCCGGGCAGCCCGCCGACCCGTGGCGCGAGCCCCCTGCGGTCTTCGCGACGCTCCCGGTGCGCGCCGGGGGCGACGGAGCCGGGGAGGGCACCATCTGAGATCCGCCACCCGGGCCCGCGTGCGACCGTCGCGGCGCACGCGGGCCGGGGTCACCGGGCTCTCAGAGGGGGACCATCCCGCACCAGAACAGCGGTCCGGCCCCCACGTCGACGTCGTACTTGCGCACGAAGGTCAGCCGCCCGTCGTCGCCGATGCCGAACACGGAGAACCCGGCGGGCACGACCCGCACGTCCTCGCCGTCGCGCTCGGCCAGCGGGGCGACCGCCGCCGTCACCAGCATCTTCCCGTTCGGGTGGATGGAGAAGGTGCGCGCGTGGAAGGCCTCGATGCCGATCGTCTGGATCAGGGTCGGCTCGCCGCCCGCCTCGTCGACGGCGAAGACGGCGACGGTGTTCTCGCCCGGGCCGTGCACCTCCTGCCCGCCGGAGTCGACGGTGCCGTCGGACCGGTTGACGACGTAGACGTACCTGCCGTTCGGATGGACGTGGATCGGCCCCAGGTACTGGGTGGGCGCGCGGAGCTCGGGGTGGCTCACGGTCGCGGCGGTGGACCGCGGGGACGCGGCGATCCCGTCGTCCTGCACCTCGAAGGTCAGCACCTCGTTGTTGCGCTCCATCGAGACGTACATCCACGGCTTCGTCGGGTGGAAGTCGACGTGGCGTGGACCGAAAGCCGTGCCGTCGCCTTCGGTGATCGTCCGCTGGTCCGTCAGCATGCCGTCGGAGAACCGGAACACCTCGAGCGCGCCCGGCTGGGCGGGCGTCGTGGGCGTGGCGTCGCTGCCGCGGGTGCTGAGCACGACGACGGTCCCGGAGGGGGCCACCCGCACCTGGTGGGCGTAGTTGCCGGCGTCGACGGGTTCCCGTTGTGCGACGGGGGAGCCGATCGAGCCGTCCGGGCCCAGCTCGTGCACGGTGAGGGCGGACGGCTGGTTGTAGGCGATCAGGAGCTGGCGCCCGGCCGGGTGGACGGTGAGGTGGATCGGCCGGTTGTCGAGCGTGAGCGGGGCGCCGAGCCCGGTCAGGCGTCCGGTTGCGCGGTCGATCCGGTAGGCGGCGACGCCGTGGTCGTCGTTCGCCGTGGAGCGGTTGCTGTAGGCCACGTACATCACCGGCGCGGTCGGATGCACCCAGACGTACTGCACGGGCCCGGGGGTGCGGGTCACGCTGTCCCGGGTGAGGGTCAGCGCCGCCTCGTCCACCGTGTATGAGCCGAGATCGGGGCCGACCGAGGCGTAGAAGACCGTGCGGGTGGGCGGGACCGGCTGGGCCGGCGCGCATGCGGTGCCCGATGCGGCCGCAGCCGTGATTCCCGCCATCAGCGCCACGAACTCTCGTCGACCCAGCGTCTGCACGTTTCAGCCCCCGTCGGCCGGTTCCGCGAGGCTAGAGCTGGTGGCGATACTCGTCCAACACCATCTCAGCATTGATCGATGCCTGTGCGGTATCAGGGATGGGGCCCGTTCGGAGGATGGCCGATCGGTTGTTCCCGTTCGCACTGCTTGCGCTTTCCGTTACGGATGTCGGGTTCGCGGTGGATGGCCCCCCGATCGTGTGCCGCGCGGCCGGTTGGACGAGACTGCCCGCCGTGACGACCGGTGAGGTGAGGGAATGAGGCTGGCCACGATCCGCACGGCGACGGGCCACCGCGCGGTCCGGGTGGATGCGACCGGGGCGGTGGAGACCGGTCAGGCCGACGTGCGCGCGCTGCTGGAGCGGCCCGACTGGGCCGAGCACGCGGCCGCGGCGGCGGGGCCGTCGCACGCGCTCGAGTCGCTCGACTACGCGCCGCTCGTGCCGTCGCCGGAGAAGATCATCTGCGTCGGCCTCAACTACCGCGACCACGTCCTGGAGATGGGCAACCAGCTGCCCGACCACCCGACGGTCTTCGCGAAGTTCGCCCCGGCGCTGGTCGGCGCCCACGACGACATCGTGCTGCCGCGCGCGTCGACGGCGATCGACTGGGAGGTCGAGCTGACGGTCGTGATCGGCCGGTCGGTGCGGCACGCCACCCCGGAGCAGGCGCAGGCGGCGATCGCCGGCTACACGGTGCTCAACGACGTGAGCGTGCGCGACTTCCAGCGCCGCACGTCGCAGTTCCTGCAGGGCAAGACGTTCGAGCGCACGACACCGCTGGGCCCGTGGCTCGTGACGCCCGACGAGCTCCCGGACGGCGGCTGGGAGGTCTCCACCGTGCTCGACGGCGAGACGATGCAGCGCTCGTCCACGAAGGAGCTGGTGTTCTCGCCGGTGGACCTGGTGGTCTACCTGTCCGGGATCGTGACGCTGAACCCCGGCGACGTGATCGCCACGGGTACCCCCGGCGGGGTCGGTCACGCCCGCAAGCCCCCGCGGTACCTCACCGACGGCGCCGAGCTCGTCACCCGCATCGAGGGTGTCGGTGAGTGCCGCAACACCTGCAGGCTCGAGGCCGCCCCGTGAAACAGCGGGCGATGGATGCCCCCGGAGCCCGCTCCCTCGCCCACACGCTCGCGTGGGCCGGCGACGGTGCCGCCCACCTGCGCGGGCACATGATGCGGATGGGCGAGGACGCGTTCGCCGCCCCGTCGGCGCTGCCGGGGTGGAGCCGGGCACACGTGCTGACGCACGTCGCGCGCAACGCGGACGCGCTGATCAACCTGCTGGACTGGGCCCGCACCGGCGTCCGCACCCCGGCGTACGCGAGCCGCGAGCAGCGGGACGCCGACATCGAGGCGGGCGCGCGCCGGGCGCCCGCGGAGATCCGCGCGGACGTCGTGGAGTCCTCCGATCGGCTCGCCCGGGTGGTGCGGGCGATGCCGGAGTCCGCGTGGTCCGCGCGCGTGCAGAACGCGCGGGGCGGCGACATGCCCGCCACCGACATCCCGTGGTTGCGCGCCCGCGAGATGTGGATCCACGCGGTGGACCTGGACGTCGGGGCGTCGTTCGCCGACCTGCCGGCCCCGATGCTGGTGGCGCTGCTCACCGACGTCGCCAGGGCGATGGGGGAGAAACCGGACTGCCCGGCCCTGCGCCTGACCGCTCCGGACGGCTCCACGTGGGACGTCGGCGACCCGGCCGCGGCGATCACCGTCTCCGGCCCGGCGGCCGGCCTCGCGGCCTGGTTGCTCGGGCGCAGCAAGGGGCGCGACCTGCGCAGCTCCGAGGGCGGGCGGCTGCCGGCTGTGCCCCGCTGGCTCTGACCGGCACCCGGCCGCCCGGCGCACGCGAGTCCCGCATCGCCCTCCCCGCCTGCGGGTGATCCGTGGGAGGCTCCCGCCGTGCAGCCGCGCCCGCGTCCCGCCCCGGACTTCGCCGCTGTCCGCGCCGAGTTCGCGCTCCCCGACGCCTTCCCGGCCGCCGTACTGGCCGAGGCCGCGAGGGCCGCTGCGGTCCGGCCCGGTCCGGGGCCGGGTCGTCGGGACGCCACCGACGTCGAGCTGGTGACGATCGACCCACCCGGTTCGAAGGACCTCGACCAGGCCCTCGGGGTCGTCCGGCGCGGGGCCGGCTTCCGCGTGCACTACGCGATCGCCGACCTCGGGGCCGTCGTCGCGCCCGGCGGGGAGCTGGACGCGGACGTGCGCAGGCGGGGGCAGACGGTCTACCTGCCGGACGGGTCGGTGCCCCTGCACCCGCCCGTGCTGTCCGAGGACGCTGCGAGCCTGCTCCCGGACGGGCCGCGGGCGGCCGTGCTGTGGACGTTCGACCTGGACGACGCGGGCCAGCAGGCCTGGGTCGCGGTGGAGCGGGCGGTGGTGCGGTCGCGGGCACGGCTGGACTACGCGGGCGTGCAGGCCGACGTGGACGCGGGCAGCGTGCACCCGGCGCTGGCGGCCCTTCCCGAGCTCGGCCCGCTGCGCCGGGCCCACGCGGTGCGGCGCGGGGCGATCGAGCTGGAGCTGCCCGAGCACGAAGTCGTTCCGGACGGGTCCGGCGGCTGGACGGTGCGCGTGCGCAGGCGGCTGGACGTCGAGTCGTGGAACGCGGAGATCTCCCTGCTCACCGGCATGGCGGCGGCGCAGCTCATGCTCGATGCCGGCATCGGCCTGCTCCGCACGCTGCCCGCACCCGAGCCCGACGCGCTGGCGGCGTTCCGGCGCTCGGCGCGCGAGCTCGGCTTCGGGTGGCCCGAGGACGCGCCGGTGGCGGAGCTGTTGGCCGGCCTGCCGGCGGACACCCCGTCCGCGCTGGCGGTGCGCCGCGCGGCCACCGCGCTGCTGCGGGGCGCGGGGTACCACGCGTTCGACCGCTCCGCGGGCACCGAGCCCCCCGCGGACGCGGGCCACGGCGGGGTCGGGGCGCCGTACGCGCACGTCACGGCGCCGCTGCGGCGGCTCGTCGACCGGTTCGGCACCGAGGTCTGCCTGGCGGTGAGCGCGGGCGCCGAGCCACCCGAGTGGCTCCGGGAGGCGCTCCCGGCGCTCCCGGCCGTGATGGACGAGTCGGATGCGCTGGCCGGGCGCGTGGACCGGGCGTGCGTCGACCGCACCGAGGCCGCGTTGCTGCGGCGGAGCGTCGGGCGGGAGTTCGACGGGGTGGTGCTGCGGGCGGACGGTGAGGCGGGCGAGGTGTACGTGCCCGACCCACCCGTGCTCGCGCGGTGCACGGGCGGGCTCACCGCGGGCGCGGTGGTGCGGGTGCGTCTCACCGAGGCCGACCCGGAGACCGGCCGGATCGAGTTCGCCGTCGCCTGAGGTCGTTCGGCGCGTCGCGTCCGCGGACCCGGCGAACGGCGTCCCGACGGCGCCGGGTGAGGCTACCCTCATCTGCGGCGGGCGGTCCGCCACGATCCCGGGGAGGTGGGCGGTGCCCGACCGCGCGTTCCGGTACGGCATCGAGCACGAGAGCGCGCTCGTGCACGTCGGCGGCGGGTTCGCCGACTACACCTCGGTCACGTTCGACGAGCTGCAGGCCGTGGTGGACGCACTGCCCGAGGACCCGGCCGACTACCCGGACCTGCGCGTCGGCGACCAGGGGATCAAGCGCAAGCGGTGGTACGTGGAGGGCTACGAGCGGTTCGACGAGCGCGGCGAGCTCGTCCGTTGCGACCCGAAGGGCCTGGAGGTGCGCACGCGCATCCACCGGGCGATCGAGCCCGCCGTCGCGGCCCTGCGCGAGGACCTGCGGCTCCTCGACGCGGGGCTGGCCCGCACCGGCCTGCGCACCACCACGGTCTCGTTCAACCCCGTCCGGTCGGAGTACCGGATCGAGCCGCCCCTGAACGAGTGGGAGCGGACGCACCGGCTGGGCTCGCCGGAGGAGCGCACGGCGCACCTGCACATGTCGACCTACGGCCCGGACCTGAACCTGTCCTGCTCGGCCCTCGACGAGGCGGCCCTCGTCGACGCGGCCCGCAAGCTCACGCACTACAGCCCGTGGCTGGTACCGCTGTCGTTCTCCTCGCCGTTCCGCGACGGCGGCCCCTGGGGCGGGCTGTCGGCGCGCACGGCCGTGCGCACCGGGGTCCGGCCGGCGGCGCTCGTGTTCCTCGCCGGGTCCGAGGGGCAGCTGGCCGCCGACCCGTCGCTCACACAGGTGGCGCGCCTGCCCGCGGAGGTGGGCCGCATCGAGTTCAAGGCGTTCGACGCCTGCCCCGACCCCGAGCTCTACGGCGAGCTGCTCTCCCTGCTCACCGGCGTCGTGCTCGACGAGACGCTGCCGGGCAGGCGGACCACGCCGGACGCGGGCCTGCACAAGCACGTGGCCGGGGTCGGGCTCGCCGACGACGACGTGCACGCCGGCACCGGTGAGCTCCTGGACGCGGCCGAGCGGGCCCTCGCCGGCCGGCCGGCCGACCTCGGCAGGCTCGCCCGGCTGCGCGAGCGGTGGCGGCGGCGGGAGTCGCCCGCCGACGCGATGCTCGCGGCCTACCGCGCGGGCGAGCCGGTGGCCGGCCTGCACCGCTGATCATCCTGCTGATCAGGTGTAGGAGTGCTCCGCCGCCGGGTAGCGGCCGTCGGCCACGTCCGCGCCGAACCGGCGCGCCGCGTCGAGCAGCACCGTGCCGACGTCCGCGTACTGCTTCACGAACCGCGGCTTGCGGCCCCGGTTCATGCCGGCCATGTCCGACCAGACGAGCACCTGCGCGTCGCAGTCCGGGCCGGCACCGATCCCGATCGTGGGGATGTCCAGCTCGGCCGTCACCCGCTTCGCCACGTCGGCGGGCACCATCTCCAGCACCACCGCGAAGGCGCCTGCCGCCTGGAGGGCGAGCGCGTCCGCGACGAGCCGGTCGGCGGCCTCGCCGCGGCCCTGCACGCGGTAGCCGCCGAGCGCGTGCTCGCTCTGCGGCGTGAAGCCCAGGTGCGCCATCACCGGGATGCCCGCGCCGACGAGCGCCTCGACCTGCGGCGCGAACCGCGCCCCGCCCTCGAGCTTGACGGCGTGCGCTCCGCCCTCCTTCATGAAGCGGAACGCCGTGGCGAGCGCCTGCTCCGGACCGATCTGGTAGCTGCCGAACGGCAGGTCGGCCACGACGAGGGCACTGCGCGCTCCCCGCGTGACCGCCTTGACCAGCGGCAACAGCTCCTCGACCGTGACGGGCAGCGTGTTGTCGTACCCGTAGACGTTGTTGGCGGCGGAGTCGCCGACGAGCAGCACCCTGATGCCGGCGTCGTCGAAGATCTCCGCGGTGTAGGCGTCGTAGGCGGTGAGCATGGCCCAGCGCTCGCCGCGCTCCTTCAGTGCGAGCAGGTGCGGGATGCGGGTGCGCTTCGGGCGTTCCGCGGAGCGGTAGGGGGCTTCCTCGGGCATCTGTGTCCGTCCTCCCTCGAGGCCCGTCGGGGTCCCCGGGTCGTCAGGTGATGACGGGAGAAGCGTGACACCGCGACCGGAGCGCCGCTGCGCTGCTGGGACGAGGTTCACACGGCCGGGACGGGCGCCGGCACCCGGGCGCGCCCAGCGGTTCACCGTGCGGGTACGCCTCCCGCTGGCACCATGGGCGCCGTGCTCGACCCACTCCGATCCCTCGCCGTCGCCGTCTGCTCCGCCGTGCTCGTGCTGTCCGGGTGCAGCCAGCCGGCGGTGCCGGCGCCGGATCCGCAGCCGCAGGCGCCACCGCCCGAGCTCTCGCGCTTCTACGACCAGCAGCTGAGCTGGGGCGGATGCGCGGACTACGCCACGAGCGCGACGGACCGGGCGACCTTCGACGACCCGACCCTGGAGTGCGCGCGGCTCGAGGTGCCGCTCGACTACAACCAGCCCGACGGGCGCACCGCCCGGATCGGCGTGCTGCGCCACCGGGCGAGCGGTGACCGGATCGGGTCGCTGGTGGTGAACCCCGGCGGGCCGGGCGCGTCCGGGATGAGCCTCGGCGCGACGATGTCGGGGAGGCTCGCGCAGAGCCAGCTCGGGCAGCGCTTCGACGTCGTCGGGTTCGACCCGCGGGGCGTCGGGGCGAGCACCCCGACCATCGACTGCCTGAACGACGCCGAGTGGGAGGTCGAGCGCGCCGACCTCGACGTCGACCCGTCGCCCCAGGGCGTCGCGCAGACGGAGGCGGAGAACCAGCAGTACGCGCAGCGGTGCACCGAGCGGTCCGGCGGGGCCGACGTGCTGGCGAACGTCGGCAGCCGCGACGTGGTCCGCGACATGGACATCCTGCGGCAGGCCCTCGGCGACGAGAAGCTCACCTACCTCGGCTACTCGTACGGCACCCGCCTCGGCTCGGCGTACGCGGAGGCGTTCCCGCAGAACGTGCGCGCGCTCGTGCTCGACGGCGCGCTCGATCCCGAGCAGACCACCGTGCAGCGCACCGTGGACCAGAACGCAGGCTTCCAGCAGGCGTTCGACGCTTTCGCCGCCGACTGCGCGAAGCAGCCGAACTGTCCGCTGGGCACCGACCCCGCCCGGGCCACCGCCACCTTCCAGGCCCTCACCCGCCCGCTGATGGACCGGCCCGCCGCGGCCGACGGAGGGGCCCGCACGCTGTCCTACCCGGACGCCGTGACGGGCACGATCCAGGCGCTGTACCTGTCGGACTTCTGGCCGTTGCTCAACCGGGGGCTGTCGTCCCTCGCCGCGGGCGACGGCACGATCCTGCTGCGCCTTGCCGACATGTACAACGACCGCGGCCAGGACGGGCACTACGGCAACGGCATCGAGGCGTTCATCGTCATCAGCTGCGTCGACGAGGAACGCATCACCGACCGCGCCGAGCAGGGCGAGCTGATCCGCCGATCCAACGAGGCCGCGCCGTTCCGCGACGACGGCCGCGGTGTCGTCGCCGCGCTCGACCCGTGCGCGTTCTGGCCCGCGCCGCCCACGAGCGAGCCGCACGTCCCGCAGGTGCAGGGCCTGCCGCCGACGCTCACCGTCTCGGTCACCGGCGACCCCGCCACGCCCTACCAGGCCGGGGTGGACCTGTCGAAGGCGCTGGGTGGGAGCCTGTTGACCGTGGATGGTGCCCAGCACACCGTGGCGCTGCAGGGCAACAGGTGCGTCGACGACATCGTCAGCGGCTACCTCGTCGACCTGCGTACCCCGCCCGACGGCGCGCGCTGCAGCCTCGCGCCGACGCCTGGGGGGTGACCCGGGTAACACCGGCGAGATCGGCCACGACAGACGTGCAGGGCCGGTGAGCCGAGGGGCACACCACACGGTGCGGCCGGACCACTGGCGGCGCCCGTCCGGGCACGGACGGGCGCCGCCGCACGTCCGGGGGAAGTGGGCCACATCGCACGGCACGACCACCCAGGAAACATGCCTGTAACGCGGCGTTCCTAGGCTCGGCGCCCATGGACCGTCAGCAGGAGTTCGTGCTCCGCACCCTCGAGGAACGCGACATCCGCTTCGTCCGGCTCTGGTTCACCGACGTGCTCGGGTACCTCAAGTCGGTCGCCGTGGCCCCCGCGGAGCTGGAGGGCGCGTTCGCCGAGGGCATCGGCTTCGACGGGTCCGCGATCGAGGGGTTCGCGCGCGTCTACGAGTCGGACATGGTGGCCCGCCCCGACCCCTCGACGTTCCAGGTCCTGCCCTGGGAGACCTCGCCCGGCGAGCACTACTCGGCCCGCATGTTCTGCGACATCGCGATGCCGGACGGCTCGCCGTCGTGGGCCGACCCGCGGCACGTGCTGCGCCGGGCGCTGTCCCGGGCCGGTGAGGCGGGCTTCACCTGCTACGTCCACCCGGAGATCGAGTTCTACCTGCTGCGCGGCCTCCCGGCGGACGGCTCGCGCCCCGAACCGGCCGACTCGGGCGGCTACTTCGACCAGTCCAGCCACGACGTCGCCCCCCACTTCCGCCGCAACGCCATCGAGACCCTCGAGTCGATGGGCATCTCGGTGGAGTTCAGCCACCACGAGGGCGGGCCCGGCCAGCAGGAGATCGACCTGCGCTACGCCGACGCGCTGACGATGGCGGACAACATCATGACGTTCCGCTACGTGGTGAAGGAGGTCGCGCTCATGCAGGGCGTGCGGGCCTCCTTCATGCCGAAGCCGTTCTCCGAGCACCCCGGCTCGGCGATGCACACCCACTTCTCGCTCTTCGAGGGCGACCGCAACGCCTTCCACGACCCCGACGACCCGTACGAGCTCTCCGACACCGGCAAGGCGTTCGTCGCGGGGGTGCTGCGCCACGCCCGGGAGATCAGCGCCGTCACCAACCAGTGGGTCAACTCCTACAAGCGGCTGATCACCGGCGGTGAGGCGCCCACGGCCGTCTCGTGGGGGCACGCCAACCGGTCGGCGCTGGTGCGGGTGCCGATGTACTCGCCGGGCAAGGCGTCCACCCGCCGGGTGGAGATCCGCACGCTGGACAGCGCCTGCAACCCCTACCTCGCCTTCGCCGTGATCCTCGGCGCCGGCCTCACCGGCGTGCAGAAGGGGTACGAGCTGCAGCCGCCCACCGAGGACGACGTCTGGTCGCTCACCGAGACCGAGCGCCGCGCCCTCGGGTACGAGTCGCTGCCGCAGAACCTCACCGAGGCGCTCGCCGCCATGGAGCACTCGGAGCTGGTGGCCGAGATCCTCGGCGAGCACGTCTTCGACTTCTTCCTGCGCAACAAGCGCACCGAGTGGGACGGCTACCGCCGCCAGGTGACGCCCTACGAGCTGGCGACGTACCTGCCGGTGCTCTAGCGATCCGGTTCCGAGGTTGGCGACGGAGACGAGGGATCGTTGCGACTGCGGGTCGATGCCCCGGCCGGGCGCTGTCGGGAGCACCCTCGGAGATCTCGGAGACCGAATCGTGACCTGGGCCGCTGAAACAATGCCCGAATGCGTGGCGAACATGCAGGCGGCTCCCTCGCGGGCCGCAAGCAGCGCACTGCACGGCCTCCGGTTGCCCCACGCCAGGCGACCAAGAGGCCGGGGCATGGCGCGGGCAAGCGGGCGGACGGGTTGTTCTGATCGGCAGGGTGGCGTACCTGCACGAAGGACGGTCCCGCCGAGCCGAGCGCCGCCGGTTCCGGCGGAGTCCACCCCTCCCACAGGAGATCGCCCATGCGCGCGTTCGGGATTCCTGCACGACCCGGCCCTCTCCACGCTGCGGTTCTGATGAACCTCGGCCGCGTGCTTCCCGCCATGGCCCTCGGCCTGCTCGCCCTCGCGGGGTGCGGCGCCCCCGAGGTCGTCGCCGGCCGGGCAGCGCCCGCCTCGACCTCGCCTCCCGTCCCGGTCTCAGCGATCCAGCCGAGCTGCGAGGTGCGCGTCCCGAACCTGGTCGGTATGACCGGGGACGAGGCCAGCGCCGCGCTGGATGCCACCGCAGCGTTGGACATCCGGTTTGCCGTGAACTTCGCTCCGATGACGAACAAAGTGATCTCGCAGTCTCCGACGCCTGGCACTTGCCAACAGGCCACCGAGGCCATCCACCTCACCCTGGAGGCCCCTCCACCGACGCCGCACCGGGAGCTCTCGGCCCGCGACTGGCAGCTGATCGCGAAGTCCCCCGACTCGCACATCGGGGAGCGCATCACGGTGTACGGGTACGTGTTCCAGTTCGACAGCGCCACTGGGCCGGATGGGTTCCTCGCCCAGGTCGACGGGGTGCGGCACAGGCGGTCGTACGAGTACGACACGAACACCGCCTTCTCCGGCAGCGCCTCGATGTTCGAGAACGTGGTCGATGGGGACATGTTCCGGGCGGACGTGACCGTGCTGGGCTCGTACTCCTACAACACGCAGATCGGTGGCAGCACGACGGTTCCGCGGCTGCAGGTGGACAAGATCGACGTCATTGGCTGATCTCGTGCGACCGCGTTGATCACCTCCGGCGTTCCGTGAGACGTCAGGAAAGTGGCTTTGCTGCAACGGGGCCCGGGCGGCATCGTGGCCCCTCGTGGAGATCGTCCTGCACCGTGACGCCGGTGCCTTCGCCGCCGCGGCCGGCCCGCTCCTGCAGGCCGACCCGCTGCGCCACACCGTCGCGCTGAGCGTGCTCGACGCGATGTGCCGGGGCGGCGAGCCGAGTGCCGTGCTGCTCACCGTGCACGAGGGGGGCGAGGTGACGGGGGCGGCGCTGCGCTCGCCGGGCCGCCCGGCCCTCGTCTCCGCGGTGCCGCCCCGGCTCGCGCCGGCCGTGGACCGGGCGCTGGCGCAGGCCGACCCGGCCGTGGACGGGGTGAGCGCTCCGGTGGCCGAGGCCGAGGCCTTCGCCGCCGCCCGGGTCGCCCGCACCGGGTGCCGGGCGGAGCCCGCCATGCGGATGCGCCTGTTCGTCCTGGACGCGCTCGTGCCGCCGGACGGGGTGCCCGGCCGGGCCCGCCGTGCCGACGCCCGGGACGTCCCGCTGC
The DNA here is from genome assembly GCF_039543345.1 of Pseudonocardia adelaidensis. Taxonomy (NCBI): domain Bacteria; kingdom Bacillati; phylum Actinomycetota; class Actinomycetes; order Pseudonocardiales; family Pseudonocardiaceae; genus Pseudonocardia; species Pseudonocardia adelaidensis. Next base: position 30,078 of record NZ_BAABJO010000040.1, read on the forward strand.
TCGGGGTGTGGCGCCGCGCGTTCGGCGTGGAGGCCGAGCACGACGGGGGACAGGCCGGCACCGCCGAGGCGGAGGAGATCGTCGCGCGCTCGCTGCGGCTCGGCGCGGGCGAGATGATCTGGGAGGTCGACGGCACGCCCGTCGCGCAGGCGTGCGCCAAGCCGATGATCGCCGGGGCGTCCCGGATCGGCCCGGTCTACACCCCGCCGGAGCACCGCGGGCACGGCTACGCCGCCGCGGTGACGGCCGCGGCGTCGCGGTGGGCGCTCGACGCGGGCGCCCGGCGCGTGGTGCTCTTCACCGACCTCGACAACCCCACGACCAACCGCCTGTACCCCCGCATCGGCTACCGCCCGGTGCACGACGCGGTGGAGCTGCGCTTCGGCGCGTGACGGCTCGCCCCCGGGTTCAGGAACGCCACGTTGCTGTCCTCCAGGTTCAGGAACGTGGCGTTCCTGAACTTTCCGGCCTGGGCCTACCGCACCGCGCCCGGTGGGCGGCCTGCGCCGCCCCCGCGAGCTCGGCGAGCCGGCACGGTGAGCGCGGCGCGGCGTGCAGGCTGCTCGGGCAGCCACGGCAGCGTCCGTCCGGCCCCGCGACGTGCACCACCAGCAGCTGCGACCACAGCCGCGTCCACCCGGCGATCACGGCGCCGGCCTCGGTGATCCGGTCTCTCGGCTTCTGCATGCCGGGGGAGGGTCCGGGTGATCGGCGTCGGCTGGATCTTTCACTTGTCACCTCCCGCTGCCACCATCTGTCATCGACCCGTCGCGGAGAGCAGGGAGGGTGGGACGTGCGCAACGGCTCGCTCGTCCGGAGACGGCAGCTCGCCCGCACCCTCCGCGAGCTGCGGGTGCACGCGGGCCTGACCATCGAGGCCGCCGCGCCGCTCCTGGACTTCTCGCCGAGCAAGTTGAGCCGCATCGAGAACGCCCACCAGGGCGTCGACGTGCACATCGTGCGCAGCATGCTCGACCTCTTCGACGTCGGCGGCGAGCGGTGGACCGAGATCCTGGAGCTCACCCGGGAGGCCAGCGCCAAGGGGTGGTGGCGGGCCTACGGGCTGGACGACAAGGGGTATCTCCCCCTCGAGTCGGAAGCCAGCGCGGTGCGCGACTACACGGTGACCTACGTGCCCGGGCTGCTGCAGACCGAGGAGTACGCGCGCGCGATGTTCGAAGCGTCGCTTCAACGCCGCTCCGCTGAGGTTCTGGCGCGTGACGTGCGCGTGCGGATGATCCGCCAGGATCGGCTCGTCTCGCCCAGCGACCCGATCGAGCTGTTCGCGGTCATCGACGAACCGGTGCTGCACAGACCGGTCGGCGGCCCCTCGGTGATGAACGCCCAGCTACGGCATCTCGTCTCCGCAGCGGCACTCGACACCGTGGAGCTGCGGGTTCTCCCCTGCGGCATCGGCGCTCATCCGGCGATGGGCGGCGCGTTCACCGTCCTCAGCTTCGACGGCCTCGGCGAGCCGGACGTGGGCTACGTCGAACACCCGATGGGCTCGGTTCACGTGGAGAAGGAAGAGGATGTCGCGCGGGCTAGGCTGGTCTTCGACCACCTGCGATCGGTGGCACTCAGCCCGGCCGAGTCGGCCGCACTGATCGAGCGGGTGGCCGCGCAGATGTAGCCGCGACGTGAGAGGTGCTCGATGCCCGCCCCGATCCCGACCGACGTCTGTTGGCGGAAGAGCAGCTTCAGCGGGAGCGGTGGCAACGGCGATGGTTGCATCGAGGTGGCGGCCCTCCCCGACGGCGGGGTGGCCGTCCGGGACACGAAGGACCGCGCACGCGCCCCGCACCACCACACGGTCCAGGCGTGGAAGGCGTTCCTCGCAGGCGTCCGAGCAGGCGAGTTCTGAGCACCATGGAGCCGTAACGCTCTTTCACGGCCCCGAGATCAGTGCTGTGGAGCCATGACGCGAATTGCGTCCAGACTCATGTCCAGCGCAGCCTCCAGGGGGGCCGTGCTTCGGCTCGTCTGCGTCATCAGTAGGCCGCCTTGCAGGGCCGTCAGTGTGGCCAGCGCCAGTCGCTCGGGGTCGGCCTCCTCGCGCAGCTCGCCGCGGTCGCGCATCGCCGCGAGACCGTCGCGGATGGCCGACCCCCACCGGGCGAAGCCGGCCGCGAGGTCCTGCCTCGCCTCGGGGTCGGCGTCGGCGAGCTCGCTCGCGAGGGACCCGATCGGGCAGCCGCCGACGCAGTGACGCTGCCGCTGCAGGTCGACGATCAGGTCGCGCCAGGCCTGCAGCGCCGGGAGGCTGTCCAGCCGGCTCAGCAGCGGCTCCTGGGCGGCGAGGACCGCCTCGGTCTGGTGGGCGATGACCGCGCGGACCAGCTGCTGCTTGTTCTCGAAGTAGTGGTACAGCTGCGAGCTGCTGACCCCGGCCGCGGCGCGGACGTCCTCCGTGCTGGTCCCGGCGACACCGCGGTCGAACATCAGCGCCGCCGCGGCCGCCACGATCCGCTCCCGCGTCGCCCGGCCCTTGGGGGTGAGTCGATGCCCTGCGCTCGTCGGCACGGTTGCAGGGTACCGACTTCTGGAGTTGACAATCCAGAAAACGCGCCCATTATGGAGTGTGTGATCCAGAAAAGACAGACGGCCGCGGTCGTCACCGGAGCAAGCCGTGGGATCGGCCGCGCGGTCGCCGTGGAGCTGGCACGCACGGGCGCGACCGTGGCGCTGCTGGCCCGTTCCGGCGACGAGCTGGAGGAGAGCGCACGGCGGGTCCGGGCCGCAGGCGGGACGGCGGTCGTCGTGCAGGCTGATCTCGGGGACCTCGCGCAGGTCGAGGCCGCGGCGGAGCGCATCCGGGACCGGCTGGGGGACCTGGATGTCCTCGTCAACAACGCGGCGGTGGTCGCGCCCCTCGGACCGTCCACCGAGAACGATCCCGCGGAGTGGGCGAGAGCCATCACGATCAACCTGACGGCCGTCGCGACCCTCACGTTCGCGCTCCTCCCGGGGATGCTCGAGCGCCGGCGCGGCCACGTCGTCAACATCTCCAGCGGCGTCGCTGCCGACGCGAGGTCGATGATCGGCGGAAACGCCTACGTCACCAGCAAGACCGCGCTCGAGGCGCACACGCTCAACCTGGCCGCCGAGCTGGCCGGCACCGGGGTCACCGTCAACGTGTTCCGGCCGGGAACCGTCGACACCGGCATGCAGGAATGGATCCGGAGCCAGGACCCGCGGCGGATCGGGACCGACCTCCACGAGCAGTTCACCCGGTACCACGCCGACGGCAGCCTGATCACGCCGGAGCGGTCGGCGCGCTCACTGGTCGCGCTGCTGCGCACGGCCGAGACCGGCCGGACCTGGACCGTTTCCGACCACACCCCGGAAGAGGAGTAGACCGTGCCCGTACTCGGTGTCGGTGACGTGTTCCCCGCCCTGTCCGTCGACCTCCCCGGCGGTGCGACCCTCCAGCTGCCCGACGCCCTGGCCGGGCACTACGGCGTCGTGCTCTTCTACCGGGGCTCCTGGTGCCCGTACTGCAACGCCCAGCTGCGCGCCTTCGAGCGGGCTCACGACGGCCTGGCCGAGGTCGACGCCCGGGTCGTCGCGCTCTCCGTCGACGACGAACCCACCACCCGGGCCCTCGTCGACAAGCTCCGCCTGCGCTTCCCCGTCGGCCACAGCGCCGACGCCCGCGCCGTCGGCGAGGCCACCGGCGCGTTCGTCAACGAGGAACCGCTGCACCTGCAGTCCACCGGGTTCGTCCTCGACCCGAGCGGGGCCGTCATCGTCAGCGTCTACTCCAGCGGCGCCATCGGCCGGCTCGTTCCCGAGGACGTCGTCGGGCTCATCCGCTACGTGCGCGAGCACGCAGCGTGAGCAACCGGGCCGACTGGCGCGCGGTGACCTCGGGCAGGTAGGCGCGGGCGATCGCCAGGCCGATGGCGGGCAGGGCCGCCGGGTCGGGGTAGCACAGGTGCAGCGGGCGGTACTCCGGCTGGAACTTCGCCTTGAACGCGAGCAGGGACCGGAACCCGTACACGGGTTCGAGTGCGTGCCCGATGACGTCGAGCAGGCGTTGCAGTGCGGCCGGCTGCTCGCCGCGGTCGAGGCGGGCCAGCGGGGCCCCGGAGAGACTCAGGAACTGCGCGTCCTCCTCCTGGAACCGCTGCACGGCCGACGCGATGAGGAACTCCATGACGCCGCGGAAGCCGCTCTCGCGGCGGCGCATGAAGTCGAGGGTCCAGCCGATCACGGCGCCGTCGCGGTGCACCGGGAGCCAGCTGGTCACGCCGTGGACGGTGCGGTCGGCGTCCACGGCGAGCAGGCAGCGCACCTCGGGGTCGGCGAGCTCGTCGAGGCCGCCGAGGGTGAAGCCCATCTCGGGGAGGCCCTTGTCGGCCACCCACTCCTCGCTGATCGCCCGGACCTGGTCGGTGAGTGAGAGCGGCGCGTCGGCGTAGCGGATCCACTCGGCGGTGATCCCGGCCTTCGCGGCCCGGTTGAGCGCGGTGCGCACGTCCTGCCACTTCTTGCCGGTGAACGTGAGCTCCGGCAGCGGCAGCACGGTCTCCTCCGCCACCTGCACCGAGCTCCAGCCGAGGGATTCGCAGACCTTCCGGGTGTCGTCGGTGACGCTGTAGAACGCCGGGGTCCAGCTGTGTTCCTGGCAGTACCGGCCGAACTCGGCCACCGTGTCGCCGTCCGGCGTTCCGATCGGGTCGGCGGTGGTGAGGGCGACAGAACCGATCACGCGGTGCGCGACGGCCGCCTCGCCCCGCTCGTCGAACCAGTAGGCGTTGCCGGGCCACGTCGTGAGCCAGCCGAGGTTGGAGCCGCCGCGGCGCGCGAGCTCGCGGGCCCGCGCCGCGTCGCCCGCCTCGGGGCCGGCGCGCGGGCGGCGGAACGCGGAGAGCAGGCCGCCCGCCACGACCAGCCAGAACACGACGCCGGTCCACTCGAACAGCAGGGTGGCGAGGAAGCCCTGCGGCAGGAAGTCCGGGTCGACCTCGCCGAGGTAGCCGGGCGGCAGGAAGCGCTCCGGCAGGTCCACGAGCAGCTGGCCGAGGGTGGGCGGGCGGTCGAACTGGTCGGCGACGGCCGCACCGAGCAGCACGTACGCCGCGCTCACCGCGACGAGCACGCTGACCGAGGTGACCAGCAGCCTCCGGTACGTGCCGGTGGGGGCGCGCACCGCGAACCGGTCGCGCGTCCACCAGAGCAGGGCGGCCACCGCCAGCGGTAGGAGCGGCGGCAGCGTCAGCGCGAGGATCCGCCGGGCGCCGGGCGCGGCCTGGTAGACCATCAGCTGCTCGACGGGGGTGGACACCACCAGGGCGGCGAGCAGCACGCCGAGCGCGGCGAGCACGAGGTTCAGCGCGATGCCGACGACGAGTGCGGCGCGCCGTCCGCGGCGCAGCCCGTCGGCCACCACGAGGAGCAACAGCACCGGGATCGTGGACGCCAACGCGGGGCCGATCCCGGACAGGCGCAGCTGCGCCTGCAGACCCCGGCACATCCCGACATCGCTCGTGGCGCAGATCTGCTGCACGGTCGCCGCGTCCGGCGGCGGCGAGAGCACCACGAACTGCAGGACGGAGAGCGGGCCGATCGGCGAGTGGGAGATGGCGGCGACGATCGGGCCGACCGCCGAAGCCGCCACCACGAGCGCGATGAGCACCCGGACCTCGGTGCGACTCGCCGGGCCCGGGTGCCGCTCGGGCCTGCCGAGCAGCCGGCCGGCGGCGAACCCGACGAGGCCGGAGCACAGCATGATGACCTCCGGCAGCTCGCCGGAGTACGCCACCAGCATCGTGAGCGCGGCCAGCACGAGCAGCCGCAGCCGGCGCCGCCACAGGGCCGTCATCGTGCTGCTCGCCGCGAGGATGAGCCCGACGGCGCCGGGTGCGGCGCCCACGACCACCTCGGCGGCCAGGTCGGACTGCCACCCGCTGCCGAGCGCCGCGCCGGCCCCGACCAGGCTCAGCGCGATCAGCGTGCCGACGACCTGCGTGCCGACCAGCAGGGCGCCCGTGCGGTAGCCGCCGATCCGGTGCTCGGCGAGCGCCCCGCCGAACAGCACGAGCGCGGTGGTGACGAGCGCCGCGCCGATCGTGCCCCACCAGAGCATCGCCGAGACCGGCGTCCACCAGCGGCCTGCCTCGAGCGGGCCGACCCCGGTGCCGACGTGCTGCAGCAACCGGTCGCCCGGGCCACCGGGGAGGCTGCGGGTCGCGAGCCCGTAGGCCCAGACCATCAGGACGAACGCGACGGAGAGCGGCGCCCGCCGGATCACCCGCACCAGCGACCGCACGAGCCCGACGAGCCCAGTCACGGCGTCATCCCGAGCCGGGTGGCGAGCCAGGGCAGGGCGTCCTCCAGGCCGGGGCCCCATACCTCCCAATTGTGCCCGCCGGGCCTGAGGTGGAGCTGCATGTCCATGCCGGCCGCCTGGCAGGCCGCGAGCACCCGCTGCGCCTGCGGCAGGTACTCGGGGTCCTGCTCGCCGGCGACGAGGAACCCGGCCGTGTCCGGGAACTGCCGGCGGGCCAGCACGTCGAGCGGGTTGACGGCCGCGAACGCGGCCTCGTCGCCGCCGAACGCGGCCTGGACGGTGGCGGCGTGGTCGCCGAGCGTCGGCGCGTCCTCGCCGGAGATGTCCACGAATGTGGGGTACACCTCCGGCGCCGTCACGGCCATCTGCAGCGAGCAGGTGCCGCCGTTGGAGAACCCGCCGATCGCCCATCCGGACGGGTCCGGGTCGACCTGGAGGGTCTCGCGTATCCACGCGGGGACGTCGACGGACAGGTAGGTGGCGACGTTGCCGAGGCGGGAGTCCATGCACAGCGGGTTGTTCAGGGGAGCGCCGAGGTGGTCGGGCATGACGACCACGGGGGCGAGGCCGTTGTGGGCCGCGGCGAAGGCGTCCATCCGCTGGGCGAGCGCGCCGCTGTCCAGCCAGTCGTCGGGCGAGCCCGGCTGGCCGGACAGCAGCACCAGCACCGGAAGCTGCGCCCGGGGCCGCGCCAGGTAGGCCGGCGGCAGGTACAGCCACGCGGGGCGGGCGGCGAAGCCCGACGTCGGGGCCGGGATCGCCACCTCCGTGACGACCCCGGCGGCCGGCATCCCGGCGGGCGGGCGCCAGATCGCCGACAGCGGCAGCCCGGACCGGGCGCCGATGACCTGCTCGCGCAGCGGGATCTGGGTGAACGGGATCTCGTCGACGGCCGGGAGCCCCAGCGCCGTGCGGAGCGTCGGGTACTCGCGGTACACGACGTTCATCCCTTCGGCGGACCCCAGCACCACCAGCAGCACCGCCACGACGGCGACGGCCCGGCCGGGCCATCGCCGCGCGGGCATCCCCGTCGCGGCCAGCCCGATGGCGGCGAGGACGGCGCCGACGAGGAGGAGCACCGACAGCGGCAGCGCATCCGGGAACGGTTGCCACACCTGGTCGACCAGCACCGCGATCAGGGCGGTCAAGGCGGCGGCGACCAGCAGCACGGCGGGCACGGTGCGCGTCCACCAGCGGCGGGAGGGCCGCAGGAGGAGGAAGAGCCCCCCGGCCACGCCGGCCGCACCCACGAGCACCTGGGCGGGGCCGCTGAGGAGCGGCACGTCGAGGAGCCCGGGCACGAGATCAGAGCCTGCCATCCCGCCGGTTACGGTCCGGTGTCGACACGTCCCCCGTCCGGCGGCTTGCCGACGAGGTAGCGCTGGATGGTGGGCGCGATCCACGCGACGACCTCCGCCCGGGACATCGCGACTACCGGGGGCAGCCGCAGGACGTACCGGCACAGCGCCACGCCGAGGGCCTGGGTGGCCACGAGCCCGGCGCGGGTGGCGGCGGAGGCCCGGTCACCGGTGAGGGCGGCGATCTGCGGGGCCAGCTGCCCCGCGAATATCGAGCGCATCCGTTCGGCGGCGTCGTCGTCGGTGGTCGCGGTGCGGAGCAGGATCTGCAGGCCGTTGTCGTCCTCCCAGCGGTCGAGCAGGTGGGTGGCGAGCGCGTGGCCGATCTCCTGGCGCGGCGCGGCGGTGAGATCGGGCAGCCGGAGGTCGAACTCCGCGGTGCGGGCGAACAGCTGCCGCTTGCTGCCGAAGTAGCGCATCACCATCGAGGGGTCGATCCCGGCGTCGGCGGCGATGGCCCGCACGGTGGCCCGGTCGTACCCGTCGGCGGCGAAGCGGGCGCGGGCCGCGTCGAGGATCGCCTCGCGCGCCGGGAGTGAGCGGTCGGTGAAGGCCATGACGAGAGTCTAGCCAACGAGTGTTGGCAAACGCGCCAGATTCGCCTACAGTTGTTTGCCAACAGAGGTTGGCAAAGCGAAGGGAATCGATCATGCCGCACGTGCTCGTCCACCAGCGCATCGAGGAGTTCGACCGCTGGAAGGAGGTGTTCGACCGCCTCGGGCCCGCCCGGGCCGCGGCGAGCTGCCGCAGCAGCGCCGTGTTCCGCAACCGGGAGGACCCGCACGAGGTCGTGGTGCTCTTCGAGTTCGAGGACCTGGCGCAGGCCCAGGCCCACATGGGCAGCGAGGAGCTGCGGGCCGCGTGGCGGGATGCCGGTGTCACCGACCCCGGCACCCGCACGGTCCTCGACGCGGTCCCCGAAGGAGGTGCGCGATGAGCGAGCTCGCGAGCGAATCAACGTCACAGCGGCCGGCCGAGCGCGAGCGAGGCCGAGCGAGGAGCGACGTTGTCGTGGTCGGCGCCGGGCCGGCCGGGCTGCTGCTCGCGGGAGACCTCGCCACCGCGGGCGTGCGGGTCACCGTGCTGGAGCGACGGCTGCACGAGTCGAACCTGACCAGGGCGTTCGTGGTGCACGCCCGCACGCTCGAGCAGCTCGACGCCCGTGGCCTCGCCGACCGGCTCCTCGGGACCGGCACGAAGGTCGACCACTTCCGGCTCTTCGGCCGGGTCTCGGTGAACCTCGCCCCGCTGCGGAGCCGGTACCCGTTCATGCTCGTCACCCCGCAGTACGAGGTCGAGAAGGTGCTCGGGGAGCGCGCGCTCGCGGCTGGGGTGGACCTGCTGCGCGGCGCGGACGTCCACCACGTGCGGCAGACCGCCGACCACGTCGAGGTGACCTACACCGACTCCGACGGCGCCGAACGGACCGTCCGCGCGGCGTACCTCGTGGGAGCGGACGGCCACCACAGCGTGGTCCGGAGCAAGCTGGGGCTGGCGTTCCCCGGCAAGTCCGTGGCGCAGTCGCTGGTGCTCGCCGACGTGCGGATGACCGACCCGCCCACGGAGCAGCTCACCGTCGACGGCAACGCCGCCGGATTCTGCTTCGTGGTGCCCTTCGGCGACGGCTGGTACCGGATCATCGTGCGGGACCGGCGCAAGGAGCTCCCCGACGACGCCCCTGCCGAGCTGGGGGAGATCCAGTGGGTGGCGAAGCAGGTGTTCGGCACCGACTTCGGCGTCCACGACCCGCGGTGGATGTCGCGGTTCCACAGCGACGAACGGCAGGCCGAGCGCTACCGGGTGGGCCGCGTGTTCCTGGTGGGCGACGCCGCGCACGTGCACTCGCCCGCCGGCGGCATGGGGATGAACACCGGGCTGCAGGACGCCGCCGACCTGGGCTGGAAGCTCGCGGCAGCCGTGCAGGGCCGCGGCGGTGAGCAGCTGCTCGACACGTACCAGGACGAGCGCCACCCGGTCGGCCGGATGGTGCTGCGAATGAGCGGCGGGCTGCTGCGGGCGGCCCTGCTGCGCTCACCGCTCGCCCGCAGGATCCGCAACGTGGTCTTCCCAGCGGCGTTCGCCCTGCCGCCGATCGGCGCACTGGTCCGGATGAAGCAGAGCGGCATCGGCATCGCGTACGGCCGGCGGCGCGGGGAGCACCGACTCGTCGGGACCCGCGCCCCCGACGTCACCGCCCTCGACGGCACGAGGCTCTACGAGGCGCTGCGCGGTGGCCGGTTCGTGCTCGTCGCCCCGCCCGGGTTCGCGGTGCCCGACGGTGTCGTCGCGCACGTGGTGCCGGGCACGGACACCGCGCTGCTGGTGCGCCCCGACGGTTACGTCGCGTGGGCCGGGCAGACCCCCGTCGGCCTGCCGGCGGCGTTGCGGCGCTGGGGCGCGGTGCCCGGGGTCGCGGCGTGAACTCCGGGCACCCCGGTTGCAGCAAAGCCACTTTCCTGCCATCTGGCTGCATGAATGTGGCTTTGCTGCAATCCGGGGAAGCCTGAGCGCCCCCGGCGGGGCAGGATCGACTCCCGTGACGCGCACCGGTACCTCGCTCGCCCGGCTGGGGCTCACCGAGCCGTGGGTCGAGGCCACGGCGACCGAGCTCGGCTGGTGGGCGGGGGACAGGCCGGCCGCGGGTGCCGAGGCGATCATGTGGGCGCTCGCCCGCAGCCCCGACCCGGACCTCGCGCTGCGTTCCGCGGAACGCCTGCTCCAGGCCGCGCCGGACCGCACCGACCTCGACGCGGCGCTGCGAACCGACCAGGTGCTGCGGGGGCGGCTGCTCGCATTGCTCGGCAGTTCCACGGCGCTGGTCGACCACCTGGTCACCCACCCCGACCGGTGGCACCGGCTCACCGAGGCCGCGCCGCCGCCGGGGGAGGGCGCGCGGGATGCGCTCCTGCGGGCGGTCGGGGCCGGGGCCGACGCGCTCACTGGCGCCGAGGCCGTCACCGCGCTGCGCACCACGTACCGCGACGAGGTGCTGGTGCTGGCCGCCGCCGACCTCGCGGCGGTCGCGGAACCGGACCTTCCGGTGCTGGACATCGCCGACGTGGCCGCCCAGCTCGCCGACCTCGCGGACGCGGCCCTGCAGGCGGCGCACGCCGTCGCGGTCGCGGAGAACCCCACGGACGGCCGGGTCGCCGTCATCGGGATGGGCAAGTGCGGCGGGCGCGAGCTGAACTACGTGAGCGACGTCGACGTCGTGTTCGTCGCCGAACCGGCCGACCAGCAGACCACGCGGCTCGCCACCCGGCTCATGCGCATCGCGGGCGATGCCTGCTTCCAGGTGGATGCCAACCTGCGGCCGGAGGGCAGGCAGGGGGCGCTGGTGCGCACGCTCGACGGGCACGTCTCGTACTACAAGCGGTGGGCGAAGACCTGGGAGTTCCAGGCGCTGCTCAAGGCGAGGCCGGTGGCGGGCGATCCCGAGCTGGGCGCCGCCTACGCCGACGCCGTCGCCCCGCTGGTGTGGAGCGCCGCGAGCCGTGACGACTTCGTCGCCGACGTGCAGGCGATGCGCCGCCGCGTGGAGGAGCACATCCGGCCCGACCACGCCGAGCGCGAGATCAAGCTCGGGGCCGGCGGGCTGCGCGACGTCGAGTTCGCGGTGCAGCTGCTGCAGCTCGTGCACGGCCGCACCGACGAGGCGCTGCGCTCCCCGTCCACGCTCGAGGCGCTGGCCGCGCTCGCCGACGGCGGGTACGTCGGGCGCGAGGACGGGGCCGACCTGGCCGCGTCCTACCGGTTCCTGCGCCTCCTGGAGCACCGGCTGCAGCTGCAGCGGATGCGGCGCACCCACCTCATGCCCGCCGACGGCGACACCGAGACGCGGCGCTGGCTCGCGCGCGCTGCCGGGCTGCGGCCCGACAAGCGCCGCGACGTGGTGGGCGTGCTGGACGCGGAGTGGTCGCGCACCGTGCTGCGGGTGCGCCGCCTGCACGAGAAGCTGTTCTACCGGCCGCTCCTGACGGCGGTGTCGCGGCTGCCCGCCGACACCGCGAGGCTGTCGGAGAAGGCGGCGGTCGCCCGGCTCGCCGCGCTCGGCTGGGCCTCGCCGGAAGGGGCGCTCGGGCACCTGCGGGCGCTCACCTCGGGCGTCTCGCGGGCGGCCTCGATCCAGCAGACCCTGCTGCCGGTGCTGCTCGACGAGCTCGCGGACACCCCCGACCCGGACCGCGGGCTCCTCGCGTACCGGCGGGTGTCGGAGGCGCTCGCCGAGACACCGTGGTACCTGCGGCTGCTGCGCGACGAGGGCATGGTCGCGGAGCGGTTGATGCGGCTGCTCGGCACGTCGGCGCTGGTGCCGGACCTCCTGGTGCGCGCCCCGGAGGTGCTGCGGCTGCTCGCCGCGCCCGTGGCGGGGCAGGCCGACGAGCTGCAGCGTGACCCCGCCGACTTCGCCGCGGCGCTGCGCACCACCGTCGCCCGGCAGCATGACCCGGACGCGGCAGCCGCCACCGCGCGCTCGCTGCGCCGGCACGAGCTGCTGCGGGTGGCGGCCGCCGACCTGCTCGGCCTCCTCGACGTGGAGCAGGTGTGCGCCGCGCTCAGCTCCGTGTGGGTGGCGGTGCTCCAGGCGACGCTGGACTCGGTGCTGCGCTGGGCCGCCGCGCCGTCGGTCGCGCGGCTCGCCGTGATCGGGATGGGCAGGCTCGGCGGGGCGGAGCTGGGGTACGGCAGCGACGCCGATGTGCTGTTCGTCTGCGAGCCGTTGGGCGACGCGTCCGACCACGACGCGGTCAAGTGGGCCACCGGCATCGCCGAGACGGTCCGGCGCAGGCTCGCCGCGCCGACGCCCGACCCCGCGCTCGTCGTCGACGCCGACCTGCGGCCGGAGGGCCGATCCGGCCCGCTGGTCCGCACGCTGGAGTCGTACCGCGCCTACTACGCGCGCTGGTCCGAGCCCTGGGAGGCGCAGGCGCTGCTGCGGGCGAGCGCCGTGGCGGGCGACCCGGACCTCGGCAGGCGGTTCCTGCACATGGTCGACCCGATCCGGTACCCGGCCGACGGCATCGACGCCGCGACCGTCACCGAGATCCGGCGGATCAAGGCCCGCGTCGACGAGGAACGGCTGCCCCGCGGCGCCGACCGCAGCACGCACACCAAGCTCGGCCACGGCGGGCTCGCCGACGTCGAGTGGACGGTCCAGCTCATGCAGATGCAGCACGCAGGCGACGTGCCGGAGCTGCGCACGACCTCGACCGTCGAGGGGTTGCGCGAGGCCGCGGAGGCCGGTCTCCTCCGGCCGGAGGACGCCGACGAGCTGGCCGCGGGCTGGCGGATGGCCACCCGCGCGCGCAACGCCGTGATGCTCGTGAAGGGCAGGCCGGGCGACCAGCTGCCCCGCTCGGGCCGGGAGCTGGCGGCGGTGGCCTCCGCGCTCGGCTACCCCGGCGGCGACCCCGGCGTCTTCCTGGACGACTACCGCCGCACCACCCGCCGCGCCCGTGCGGTGGTGGAACGGGTCTTCTACGGCTGGTGAGCCCTGCCGCCCTGCTCGCTCACGCCAGCAAAGCCACTGTCACGACGCCCGGCGTCAGGAAAGTGGCTTTGCTGACATCTCGTCCCGAGTTCAGAGCAGGCCCAGGCCCTTGACCGCCTCGCGCTCCTCGACCAGCTCCGCGACGGAGGCGTCGATCTTGCCGCGGGAGAACTCGTCGATGTCCAGGCCCTGGACGGTCTCCCACTTCCCGTTCTTCGACGTCACCGGGAAGCTCGAGATGATGCCTTCGGCCACGCCGTAGGAGCCGTCGGAGGGGATGGCGGCGGAGGTCCAGTCGCCCTCGGCGGTGCCGTTCACCCAGTCGTAGACGTGGTCGATCGCCGCGTTGGCCGCCGACGCCGCCGACGACGCGCCGCGCGCCTCGATGATGGCGGCACCGCGCTTGGCGACCGTGGGGATGAAGTCGTCGCGCAGCCACGACTCGTCGACCTGCTCGGCGGCCGTCTTGCCGCCGACCTCGGCGTGGAAGAGGTCGGGGTACTGGGTGGCGGAGTGGTTGCCCCAGATCGTCATCCGGCGGATCTCGGTGACCGGCACGTCGAGCTTCTTGGCCAGCTGGGCGATCGCGCGGTTGTGGTCGAGCCGGGTCATGGCGGTGAACCGCTCCGCCGGCACGTCCGGCGCGGCCGACTGCGCGATCAGCGCGTTGGTGTTGGCCGGGTTGCCCACGACGAGGACGCGCACGTCGTCGGCCGCGTGGTCGTTGATGGCCTTGCCCTGCGGGGCGAAGATCCCTCCGTTGGCCTCGAGGAGGTCGCCGCGCTCCATCCCCTTGGTGCGCGGGCGGGCCCCGACGAGCAGGGCGACGTTGGTGCCGTCGAACGCGACGTTCGCGTCGTCGGTGATCGTGATGTCGTCCAGGAGCGGGAACGCGCAGTCGTCGAGCTCCATCGCCGTGCCCTCCGCGGCCTTGACCGCCTGCGGGATCTCCAGCAGGCGCAGCCGGACCGGCGTGTCGGGCCCGAGCAGCTGGCCGGACGCGATCCGGAACAGCAGCGCGTAGCCGATCTGGCCGGCGGCCCCGGTGACGGTGACGGTGACGGGGGAGGAGGTCGACGAAGACACGCGGGCAGGCTAGCCCTCCCGCCCGTTCCGCGCCGCGACGGGGACCACATGCGGACCCTCCGATCGATGGACCCGGATCACACCCCGCGCCGCCTAAGTTGTCCGGTATGACCGCCTCGCCGCCCGTCGACCCGGGCGCCGTCCCGACGGCCGCCCGCTCGCTCGCGCCCGACATCGCCCGCGGTTTCATGCTGCTGCTCATCGCGCTGGCCAACGTCCACCTCTGGGCCTACGGCCACCCGCTCGGGCCCCGGGGCTACCCGAGGGACCTCACGGTCGCCGACCAGGTGGTCACCCTGCTCCAGATGCTGCTCGTGGACGGGCGCGCCTACCCGCTGTTCGGCTTCCTGTTCGGGTACGGGATCGGGCAGCTCGCCCGCCGCCGCGCCGACGTCGGGATGCGGGTCGACGCCGTCACCCGGCTGGTCCGGCGCCGGGGCTGGTGGATGGTCCTGATCGGGTTCGTCCACGGGCTGCTGCTGTGGTCCGGTGACATCGTCGGGGCGTACGGGCTGATCGCCGTGGCGCTGGCGGTGGTGCTCGTGCGTGGCTCCGACCGGGCCCTGCTCGGTACGGCCGCCGTCGGCATCCTGCTGGCCGGGCTGTTCTACTCCGGTTCCGGCCTGACCCCGCCCGGCCCGCCGGCCGAGGCGCTCCTCCCCTCCACGACGGTGGCCGACCCGCTGGCCGCCGCCGCCGCGCGGTTCCCGGAATGGCTGGGGATCGGCGTCGTCCTCCAGGCGTTCTCGGTGTTCGCCGCGGTGGCCGTCGGCGCGTGGGCGGCGCGCCGCGGGCTGCTCGACGACCCCGGGCGCCATCGGCGGCTGCTGGTCCGGGTCGCGATCCCGGGGATCGCGATCGCCGTCGCCGGTGGCATGCCGTTCGCGCTGATGGCGGCGCAGATCTGGACCGAGCCCTCGACGGGCGCCCTGGTGCTCGGCGGCTTCCTGCACGGGATGGCGGGTTACGCGGGCGGCCTCGGGTACGCGGCGCTGTTCGGGCTGCTCGCGATCCGGCCGGCCCGCGGCACCGGCCCCGTCACCTCCGCGCTGCAGGCGTGCGGGCAGCGGTCGCTGTCGAGCTACCTCGCGCAGTCCGTCGCGTTCGCGGCGCTGCTGCCGGCCTGGACCTTCGGTCTCGGCGCGGGCGCGCACGTCTGGCAGACCGCGCTCTACGCGGTCGGCACCTGGTTGGTGGTCCTGCTGGTGGCCGCCTGGTCGGCCCGAACCGGCTACCGCGGCCCGGCGGAGCTCCTCCTGCGCCGCCTCACCTACGGCCCGCGCCGCACGTCGCAGCCCGCCGCGTCATCCGGTTAGGCGGTACGCGACAGCGGAGGGCGATGCGGCTACCGTCGCGCGGGTGGCCACCCCGCCCCAGGATCCGCGGCCCGGCGACGGTCGCCCGCCGTCGTGGGCGGGCGCTCCGGGATTCACACCGGGCGCCGACGACCTCCTGCCGCACGCCCCCATGCCCGGCGCGCCGCCGTACCCCGAGGCGCCGGAGCACGGCCCGCCGCCGGTGGGGAAGCGGCCGCGGCGGACCCGGTTCGGGACGGCGCTGGGGGCGGCGGCCGTCTGGGCGGCCGCGAACCTCGTCCTGGTCCTCGCCGTCGCCGGCGCTCCGCCCGGCGCCGCGGCACTCGGAGAGTTCGTCGGCGCGCTGGTCCTCCCCACCCTGCTGGCCGCGGTGCTGGTGTGGTCGATCGCCCGCCGCCGTGCGTGGGCGTTCTGGCTGCTCGTGCTCGTCGCAGCGCCCCTGTTCTGGGTGTTCCGCGCGATCTTCATGACCCTTCCGACGAGCTGACCCCGCCCTGGGCGGCGCGCACGGCGGCCGTCACCGCGCTCGCCGCCGCGCCGAGCGCCTCGGTGCTCCGCACCGCCCGGCACAGCACGAACGCACCCTCCAGGCTGGTGATCAGCACGATCGCCAGCCGGCGGGCGTCGGCAGGCGCGAACCCCCAGCGCCCGAACCGGGTGGCGCCGGACTCGACCCACGCGTCGAAGACCTCGGCGGTGGCGGCGCGCAACGTCTCGTCGGTGCTCGCGACCTCCAGCGCCACGGTCGCGATCGGGCACGCGTCGGCGTAGTCGGTGGCGACCAGGGTCTCGGCGGCCGCCGCGAACCCGGTCTCCACGGCGGTGACCGCGTCCGGGGCCTGGTCGAGGATCGCCTCGACGAGCTGCTGGTACGCCCGCCCGGACGTCCGGATCACCTCGGCGGCCAGCTGCTGCTTCCCGCCCGGGAAGAAGTGGTAGATCGACCCGAACGGCGCGCCCGCCTCCGTGACGATCTGCTTCAGGCCGGTGCTCGGGTACCCCTGGCGCCGGAACAGCTCGCTCGTCGTGGCGACGATCCGCTCCTTGGTCCCTGCCACCGCTCCTCCTTGCGATCCGGTCCCACCCACCCTAGCCTCGGATCAGTAGAGCGATCTATCAAGTCGCATGTCGAGCCTCGGAGGAGCGATGGCGGAGATCGAGCTGTCGGCCGGCGCCATCGAGTACGCCGACACCGGCGGGGGCGGCCCCGTCCTCGTGTTCCTGCACGGCGTCACGGTCGCGCCGTCGCAGTGGCGCCACGTCGTCGCCGAGCTCTCCGGCGAGTACCGGTGCGTGCTCCCGCACCTCCCGCTCGGATCGCACCCACGCCCGATGCGGCCGGACGCGGACCTGTCGCTGCCCGGGATGGCGATGCTGATCGGCGAGTTCCTGGAGAAGCTCGACCTGCGCGACGTCACGCTCGTGCAGAACGACTGGGGTGGTGCGCAGATCCTGGTCGCCCACGGCGGCGCCGAACGGGTGGCGCGGATGGTGCTCGTCGCCTGCGAGGCGTTCGACAACTACCCGCCGGGCATCCCGGGGCGCCTGCTCGTCCTGACCGCCCGCGTGCCGGGCGGACTCGCGCTGCTCACCCAGCTGCTGCGCTTCCGCGCCGTCCGGCGGGCGCCCGGCGGCTGGGGCTGGATGAGCAAGCGCCCCGTGCCCGACGGCGTCATGGACGAGTGGTTCCGGCCGGCGCGGGAGCAGGCCGCGGTGCGGCGGGATCTCGCGTCCTACGGCCGCAGCGTCCCGCCGCGCGAGGTGCTGCTGGACTGGGCCGAGCGAAACCGGTCGTTCACCGGGCCGGTGCTCGTCGTGTGGGCGGCCGAGGACCGGCTGATGCCCGCCGACCACGGCGCCCGGCTCGCCGCGCTCTACCCGCAGGGGAGGCTGGTGACGATCCCCGACAGCTACACGCTGGTGCCCGAGGACCAGCCCGCGGCGCTCACGGCTGCGATCCGCGCCTTCCTCACCGAGACGCGCGCCGTCGCGAGCTGATCACGCCGGTGTCGAAACCGGCGATGTGCAGCCCGCCGTGGAAGCGCGCGTGCTCCACCTTGAGACAGCGGTCCATCACGACCTCGAGCCCGCCCACCTCCGCGCGCCGCGCCACCTCCTCGTCGAACAGGCCGAACTGCAGCCAGAACGTCCGCACGCCCTCGACGGCCAGCACGTCGTCCAGGACGGACTGCAGGTCCTCGCGGCGGCGGAAGACGTCGACCAGGTCGGGCACCACCGGCAGGTCGGCCAGCCTCTTGTAGACGGGCCTGCCGAGGATCTCGGTGGCGTTCGGGTTGACGAAGTACACGTCGTAGTCGGTGCTCGAGAGCAGGTAGGTGGCCACGAAGTTGCTCGCGCGGGCCGGGTTCGGCGACGCGCCGACCATCGCGACGGTGCGGGTGGCCCGCAGGATCTGCTGCCGCCGGGTGGCCGACGGGTTCTCCCAGCTCATGAACCCTCCTTCGCCGCGGCGGCGAGCGCCTGGTCGAGGTCCCACAGGATGTCCTCGGGGTCTTCGAGCCCCACGCTGATCCGGATCAGGTCCGGCGGCACGTCCGCATCGCGGAGCTGGTCGTCGGTGAGCTGCTGGTGGGTGGTGGACCCCGGGTGGATCACGAGCGTACGCGCGTCGCCGATGTTGGCGAGGTGGCTGCACAGCTGCACCGACTCGATGAAGCGGGAACCCGCCTCGCGGCCGCCGACCACCCCGAACGAGAACACCGCGCCGGGCCCTTGCGGCAGGTAGCGGGCGGCGCGGTCGTGGTGGGGGTGGTCGGGCAGTCCGGCCCAGCGGACGTAGGAGACCCGTGGATCGGCGTCCAGCCACTCCGCGACGGCACGCGCGTTCGCGACGTGCGCCTCCATCCGCTGCGGCAGCGTCTCCACGCCCTGGATCAGCAGGAACGCGCTGTGCGGCGACAGCGAGGCGCCGATGTCGCGCAGCTGCTCGGCCCGCAGCTTGGTGAGGAAGCCGAACTCCTGGAAGTTGCCCCACCAGGTGAGCCCGCCGTAGGAGGGCACCGGCTCCGTCATCTGCGGGAACTTCCCGTTGCCCCAGGGGAAGCGGCCGGACTCGATCACGACCCCGCCCAGCGTCGTGCCGTGGCCGCCGAGGAACTTCGTGGCCGAGTGGATCACGATGTCGGCGCCGTGCTCGATCGGGCGGCACAGGTACGGGGTGGCGACCGTGGCGTCGACGATCAGCGGGATGCCCGCGGCGTGGGCGACGTCGGCGAGCGCGGCGATGTCGGCGACCTCGCCACCCGGGTTGGACACGACCTCGGTGAACAGCAGCTTCGTGCGGTCGGTGATCGCCGCGGCGAACGCGTCGGCGTCGCCGCCCGCGACGAACGTGGTGTCCACGCCGAACCGGCGCAGCGTCACGTCGAGCTGGGTGATCGTGCCGCCGTACAGCCCGGCGGCCGCGACGATGTGGTCCCCGGCGCCCGCGAGGCAGGCGAACGTGAGGAACTCCCCGGCCTGCCCGCTCGCCGTCGCGACCGCGCCCAGCCCGCCCTCCAGGCTCGCGAGCCGCTCCTCGAGCGCCGCGACGGTCGGGTTCGCGATCCGGCTGTAGATCAGCCCGTACTTCTGCAGCGCGAACAGGCTCGCGGCGTCGGTGGTGTCCTCGAACACGAAGCTCGTGGACTGGTAGATCGGCACCGCGCGGGCGCCGGTGGCGATGTCGGGGACGTGCCCGGCGTGCACCGCGCGGGTGCGGAAGCCCCAACTGCGATCCTGCTTGCTCATGCCGTCCATCCTGCGTCAGAGGTGCGCGCGGAAGATAGTGATCGTCGCGGCCGGCGGATGTGAGGCTGTTGTCGCAGGCGTGGGGGTCGGTGTGGTGTGCCGCGCCCTGAGCGGCCCGTGATCGCGCCGAGCAGTGCTTCCCGGTCAGGACCACAGCGGCGGCCCGCTGCTCGCGCCCACGACGCGGGGTGATCGCCGCGAGCGGTACGTCGGTGCGGAGACGGCAGCAGTGAGGCGCTGCTCGCGCCGATCGGTACGGCGATCCGGGGTGGTGATCTTCGAGGCCGCCGGCCGCTTCACCGTCGCGGCGGTGGGTCGTCGTCCGGGGTGATGACGGCCGGGGTGAACCAGCGGTCGTCGACGAAGGCGCCGGAGTCGTCGAGCAGGTAGTCGGGCCTGCGGCGTTCCCGCTCCGGAGCGGCCGTCCCACCGGAGGTGAGCGGTGGGTACAGGCCCCCGGTGGTGCCCGCCCGGGTCGCGGCAGGAGTCCCGGGGGTGGCGGATCGGGCGGCCAGCTCGCCGACGGGTCGGGCACCCGGCGGTTCTGGCGCGGGGGAGCGGGGCCCGGGAGACAGGGCCCGCTCCGGGACGGCTCCGCCGGGGGCGGGGAACCGCGTGCCCGGTGAGGACGGGCCCCGGGGGACCACCACATCGCGCCAGCTGGGCGGGGGACCCGGGCGGGCTGGGCCCGGGGCGACGGGGCGGGATCCGAGGCCCGGCTGCCCCGGCGCCCTCGTGCCCGGCACGACCGGAGGGCCGGGCGGTGGCGTGCCGTTCGCGGGCGGGACGCGGCCCTGGCCGGCGGGGACCGTGGGCGTGGCGAGCGGACCCGTCCCCGGCCGATCCCCGTGCGGTGGGCGCGCCTGAGCGACGACCGGCGACGGGAGGGGCGCCACCGGCACCTGGGCGGCCGGAGGCGCCGGCGGCGGGGCGCCACCTCCACCGCCCGGCGGCGCGCCGGCCGGGCCGGCAGGCGGGACCGCGCCCGGCCCAACCGGTGGGCCGCCGCCCGGAGGAGGTGGCGCGACGTCAGCGGGAGGCGTCGGTACGCCGGCGACACCCCCGGGCGCTCCCGGCCCGGCCGGGCCCGCATTGGCAACGTCGGTGACCACCGTGACCTGCGGTGGGAAGGGCGCGGCCACCCAGAACTGCCGGTTCCCCTCGGAGGTGTCCGTGTAGGTGTTCATCAGTTCGACGGCGCGGGCGGCCCTGTTGGCCGCGTCCTGTTCCACGGCCTGCAGGTCGTCGAGGCCGTGGAAGATGTACGTGGGGTCGGTCAGGGCGTCCCCGATCATCGCGTTGCGCTGCTCGGTGACCGGCTCCGGCATGTTCTCCCGCACGTAGCTCGCTTGCAGGCCCTGCCCCGTCACGGCCCCCGCGGTGAGCTTCGCGCTCCTCGCCGCATCCAGCGCCCACTGACCGAGCGGCGTCATCGCCGACCGCGTCGCGTCCGCGGCGCTGCCCTCCCACACGGCCTGCGACCCGGCCATCGCCGACGCGATCCGCTGGTCGATCCGCAGGATCAGCGCTTCCGTCTCCGTCCACGCATCCTCCGCAGGCTTCGAGACCGCCGCCCCCGGGCCCTGGTGCACGGCGGCGTAGATCTCGTCGTGGCTGAGGCCTTCCCAGCGGACGTCGCTCACGCCTGCCGGCCCAGGTCTCCGGCGATGTCGCCGTCGGTGCGGAGGTAGCTGTCCTCCATCACCTGGAGGCTGCCGCGGATCCGGATCAGCTCATCGGCGTAGGCGACCATCGCAGCATAGGGGCCATCGGCCGATTCCATGACGACGCTGTTGTAGTGCTGCTGAACCGAGCTGCTGACCGGGTCGCCGAGCCACGGCTCCGGGATGAATGCAGTACGACCGAGCCGTCGGACATGCGACCGTACTTCTGCAATCGCCTCGTCAAATACCGCTTTGACCGCCGGTAGCGCCTGCGGATCGACGCGGAGCGTGACGGCTGGCTGAGTTCCGGGCATAGGACCCCCTCGCTTCCCTGGCGGGGCGACCGTACGACTGCCACTCAGCCTGTCGGGTGCGAACGCTCGTGATCGTTCGCGATTGCGAACGTGGTTGCTCCAGGTCAGCGAATCCTCAGCAGAGTGTCGGTCACTGCGAGTGCCGCTCGCTCTGCGTCCTGGCAGAGCGAGTCCAGCGATGCTGCCGCTTGCGGGCCGTCAAGCCCGAAGCTGATATCAAGCACCTGACCCGGAGCGACGTCAACGACGATGGTGCAAAAGTCCGTATTGCGTGTTGCGATTGCGACGAGAGCAGGGAAGCTGCCGACCTCGATCGGCCGCACCTCAGCAAGCAGATTGCCCGACCGAAACAGATCAATGCCTGTTGTCGTCACGGTAGCTACGGTCAAGGAGACTGCGCGCGGCCGGAATCCACCGAACACGCACAACGGGATATCACTGCCGGGATACGGCGGCAGTGGGCCGACATCGAGACGGGGCTCGGCGTCCAACCCCAGCTCCGCCCGCTGCTGCTCGGTGAGGAGGGTGCAGGGGTCCACCCCGTCGATCCGGACTTCCCGCGGCCGCACCGGCGCCGACGGCGAGGGCGGAGCCGGCTCGGGCTGCCCGCTGATCGTGGTGCACCCCGCGAGGAGCAGCAGGATCAGGACCACCACCGCACCCCGCACCCCGGCCACCCGTGCACCGTAGCGGCCCGGTCACCCTCTGGTGACGGATCGCGCTGATCACTCGCTGATCATCCCGACCCGCGCTCGCGGCGCAGCCGCACCAGGCCCTCCTGGACGGTGGTGGCGACCAGTACTCCGTCCTCGGTGGTGAACCGGCCGGTCGCGAGCCCCCGGGAACCGGACGCGCTGGGGGAGTAGCAGGTGTAGAGCAGCCACTCGTCGGCGCGGAAGGGGCGGTGGAACCACATCGCGTGGTCGAGGCTCGCCATCTGCAGCCTCTCGGCGGGGACGTCGTGGCGGGCGACGACCGAGCCGAGCAGGGTCATGTCGCTCGCGTACGTGAGGAGGCAGACGTGCAGCAGGCGGTCGTCGGGGAGGGAGCCGTCGGCGCGCATCCAGACCCTGACGGGCGCGTCGGAGCCGCCGTGCCGGGCCGTCGACCACGCGGGTTCGTCGACGAACCGCATGTCGATAGGGCGTGGGGTGCGGGCGAGCCAGCCTGCGTCGTCGCCGCGGACGACCCGCTCGCCGATGCTGGGCAGGGTGTCGGGCGCGGGCACGTCCGACGGGGGTGGCTCGCTGTGCTCCAGCCCGTCCTCCTGCAGCTGGAACGACGCCGACAGCGAGAAGATCGCCTCCCCGTGCTGGATCGCGAGGACGCGCCGGGTGGTGAAGGAGCGGCCGTCCCGCACGCGCTCGGTCTCGTAGACGATCGGAACCCGGGGGTCGCCCGGGCGGACGAAGTAGGCGTGCAGGGAGTGCACGGCGCGGTCGTCCGGCACGGTGCGGCCTGCGGCGACCAGGGCCTGCCCCGCCACCTGGCCGCCGAAGACCCTGGTGGGGCGCTCGGGCGGGCTGACCCCGCGGAACAGGTTGACCTCCAGCTGTTCCAGGTCGAGCAGCCGGACCAGGCCGTCGAGCACGGCCTGGCCACGGGCCACGCCGTCGGCGTCGGTGTCGGGAACGGCGGGCGATCGCGTCACCGGCGCATCCTCTCAGGGCACACTCGGCATGTGGTCTGGGATCCCTTCGGCACGCTCGCCGCAACGCTCTGGATCACCGGCTCCCAGTGGGCGGGGAAGTCCACGGTGGCCCGCATCCTCGCCCGCCGGCACGGTCTCACCGCGTACCACTACGACTACCACGACGCCCGCGGCCACGAGGACCGGCGCATCGCCGACCGGGTGCGCCGCGGCGTGCGGCCGGAGGGGCCGGCCCCGGACGCGATGTGGGTCGACCCGTCGCCGGAGGAGATGGCCGCGACCACCCTCGCCGGCTTCCCGCAGCGCTTCTCATGGGCGCTGGACGATCTCCGCGGCCTCGTGTCCGGGCGGCCGCTGCTGGCCGAGGGCTGGGGGCTGCGCCCCGAGCTGGTGGCGCCGATCGTGCGGTCGACGATGCAGGTGGTGGTCATGGTTCCCACCGAGGAGTTCCGGCGCCGCCAGCTCGCGACGCTGGACCGGGCGGCCGCTCCGCCCGACGGCGTGCGCGACCCGGAGCGGGCGCGGCGCAACCGCGTGGAGCGTGACCGGCTGGTCGCGGCGGACGCGGTCCGGTCCGCCGCCGCGCTCGGCATCCGGGTGATCGAGGTCGACGGGTCGGTGCCGGCCGAGGGGCTCGCCGACCTGGTTGCCGACCACTTCGAGCTCCGCGGCGTGTGATCGCTCCGCTGGTGCGCCCGGCGGGCGACCACCCGTCAGGCGTGGTCCTCTTCGCCCAGGCGGTGGACGCGGATGAGGTTGGTGGAGCCGATGGTGCCGGGTGGCGAGCCGGCCACGATCACGACGAGGTCGCCGGGCTGGAAGCGCTCGATCGACAGCATCGCGTGGTCGACCTGGCGGACCATGGCGTCGGTGGACTCGACGTAGTCGACGAGGAAGGTCTCGACGCCCCAGCTCATGGCCAGCTGGCTGCGCACCTCGGGGGCCGGGGTGAACGCGAGCAACGGCAGCCGGGTGTGCAGCCGGGCGAGCCTGCGCACGGTGTCGCCGGACTGCGTGAACGCCACGAGCGCGCGGGCCGAGAGCCGCTCGCCGATGTCGCGCGCCGCGTAGGACAGCACGCCCCGTTTGGTGCGCGGCACGTGGTTGAGCGGCGGGACGTTGACCGGCCCGTCCTCGACGGCCTCGATGATCGTCGCCATCGTGCTCACGGACTTGATCGGGTAGCGGCCGACGCTGGTCTCGCCGGAGAGCATCACGCAGTCGGCGCCGTCGAGCACCGCGTTGGCGACGTCGGAGGTCTCCGCGCGGGTCGGCCGGGAGTTGGTGATCATCGAGTCGAGCATCTGCGTGGCGACGATGACCGGCTTGGCGTTCTCGCGCGCGATCTGGATGGCGCGCTTCTGCACCAGCGGCACGTGCTCGAGCGGAAGCTCCACGCCGAGGTCTCCGCGCGCGACCATCACGCCGTCGAAGGCGAGGACGATGGCCTCGAGGTTGTCGACCGCCTCCGGCTTCTCCAGCTTGGCGATCACGGGAAGCCGGGCACCCTTGCTGTCCATGATCTTGTGGACCATGTCGATGTCGGCCGGGCTGCGGACGAACGACAGCGCGACCGTGTCGACCCGCAGGTCCAGGGCGAACTCGAGATCGGAGCAGTCCTTGTCGGACATCGCCGGCACCGAGACGTTCATGCCGGGCAGCGAGATGCCCTTGTTGTCGCTCACCGGGCCGCCCTCGGTGACCCGGCAGACGACGTCGTTGCCCTCGACCTTCACGACGCGCAGCGCGACCTTGCCGTCGTCGACGAGCAGCCGGTCGTCCGTGCGAGCGTCGTTGGCGAGGCCGGTGTAGGTGGTGGAGACGCGGTCGTGGGTGCCGGCCACGTCGTCGACCGTGATCCGCACCTCCTCGCCGGTGAGCCACTCGACGGGCCCGGCGGCGAAGCGGCCCAGCCGGATCTTGGGGCCCTGCAGGTCGGCCATGATGCCCACGGCGTGGCCCTCGGCGTCGGCCGCGGCGCGGACCATCTCGTAGACCCGCTTGTGGTCGTCGCGGTTGCCGTGGCTGAAGTTCATGCGGGCGACGTCCATGCCGGCCTGCACGAGCTCGCGGATCCGGTCCGGCGTCGCCGTGGCGGGACCGATGGTGCAGACGATCTTGGTACGTCGGCTCACGCGGACGAGTCTAGCGCGGGAACTGAAACGATAAGGGTCGAGCCTCGGCTTCGATTCAGAAGGGAGACCTCGTCGATCAGTCCTCCGCGCCGGTCTCCGCGACGAGCCCGGCCGCCGCGACCCCGGCCACGGCCGCGGCCTCGTCGTTCAGCGAGGTGTCGCCGCTGATGCCGACGGCGCCGAGCAGCTGACCGTCCCCGTCCCGGACGAGCACGCCGCCGGGCACGGAGACGAGCTTGCCGCCGGAGAGGGCGACGAGCGTGGTGTACAGGTCGGGCGCGGACTCGGCGCGCGCGGCGAGCGTGCGGTTGTTCATGCCCATGCCGAGCAGGCCCCACGCCTTCGCCGTGGCGAGGTCGGGGCGGAGGTAGCCGGAACCGTCCTGCCTGCCGAGTGCGACGAGCGCGCCGCCCGGGTCGAGCACCGCCACCGTCAGGGGCTGGAAGCCCTGCTCGGTGCCGTGCTGCAGGGCGGCGCGCACGATGGTCTGGGCCTGGTCGAGAGTGATCGGCATGAGCCGATCCTGCCTCAGGACACTCGGGTCAGCCGCACCAGCGGGATCACGCGGTCGGTCTTCCGCTCGTAGTCGCCGAAGCCGGGGCTCTCGGCCACCACGCGCTTCCAGAACTCGTCGCGCTCGGGGCGGGGGAGCTCCTCGGCGAGCGCGGTGTAGCGCTCGGTGCCCACCTCGACCTCGATCTTCGGGTTGGCCTTGAGGTTGTGGAACCACCCCGGGTGGTTCGGCGCCCCTGCGGCGGAGGCAACGATCACCGTGTGGTCGTCGTCCTCCGGGAAGTGGGCCAGCGGCGTGACCCGCTCGGCCCCGGACTTCGCGCCGATGTGGTGGATGAGGATCATCCGTGCGCCCTCGAACATCCCGCCGACGCGGCCTTCGTTGGCGCGGAACTCCTCGATGATCTTGTCGTTCCAGTCGCTCATCTTCCCCTCACCCGAAGAGCAGGACCCCGGCCGCGACGATCACGGCCGCTGCGGCCGTCAACCAGAACAGCAGCACCCACATTCCCCGCGGGACCCACGTGAGGGAGCCGAGCATGTCCGCGTCCGACGCGCCGCGGCGGCGGCTGCGCTGCAGCTCGTGCACGGCGCGCAGGCCCCCGAACAACAGGAACCAGCACAGCGCCGCCGCGAACCCGTCCTGCAGCCGCGGCTGACCCCACCACGCGACGGCCCCGACGAGCGCCCCCGTGACCAGGACGGCGAACACGCCGTAGGCGTTGCGGACGTGCGCCAGCGTGGCCACGAGCAGCGCGATCGCGATCCACAGCATCAGCGCGGTGTGGTCGGCGGCCACCAGCAGGGCGCCCCCGACCCCGAGCAGCGACGGCGCCGGGTAGCCGCCGAGGAACGTGAACACCAGCCCCGGGCCGCGGCGGGCGCCGGTGGAGACGGTGAGGCCGGACGTGTCGGAGTGCAGCCGGATCCCGGTGAGGCCGCGCCCGGCGACCACCGCCACGAGCGCGTGGCCGCCCTCGTGGGCGATCGTCACGACGGTGCGCGTCCAGCGCCATGAGGCCGTCCAGCTCACGGCCACCAGCGCGAGCGCCGCGGCGAGCAGCACGGTGGGCCGCTCGTCGAGGAGCACCGTGACGGTGTCGACGACGCGCTGGACCGTCGCCGTTCCGTCACCCACACGAGCCAGTCTGGCACGGGTCCAGAATCGGCCTTGACCTTCCAGCCGCTGGAGACTCGAGGATCGGTTCATGGCCGAGGAACCCCTGCTGACGATCGGGCAGCTCGCGCGCCGCACGGGCGTGCCGGTGCGCACCATCCGGTTCTGGTCCGACGAGGGCGTGCTGCCCGAGACGGACCGGTCGTCCGGCAACTACCGCCGGTACGACGGCCGGGCGGTGGCACGGCTCGACCTCGTCCGCACGTTGCGCGAGCTCGGCATGGGTCTGGACGACGTCCGGCTCGTGCTCGAGCGCAGGCGCAGCGTCGAGGACGTGGCTGCCGCCCACGTGCAGGCCATCGACCACCAGATCCGCGTCCTGCGGACGCAGCGTGCCGTGTGCACGCTGCTCGCGCGGGGCGCTCCCTCCCCACGGAAGGCAGCACTCATGAACGACCTCGCACGGCTCTCCGCCGCCGAGCGCCAGCAGATGATCGACGAGTTCGTCGATTTCGTGTTTGATGACTCGACGTTCGCCGGCACCGACCCCGACGCCCCCGGCGCCCGGATCGCGAACAACATGCGGACGCTCCCGACCGAACTGCCCGACGAACCGACCACCGAGCAGGTGGAGGCCTGGGTGGAGCTCGCCGAGCTCGTGAACGATCCGGCGTTCCGCGCGCGGGCCCGGGAGATGGCCGTTGCCGGTGCGGAGTCCCGCGGCGACCAGCCGCAGTTCGACCCGGGGCCGATCGTCGAGCACGCCGGCGCCGCCGTCGCCGCCGGCATCGCGCCCGATTCGGCCGATGGCCAGGCCGTCCTCGCCCGGATCATCGACCCCGGCATGGACGCGACCGCCCGCGACCAGCTCGCCGACACGATCGACACCTTCACCGACCGGCGGGTCCACCGCTACTGGGACCTGCTCGGCATCCTGAACGGCTGGGGCCGCGCTCCGTCGCAGGTCGAGCCGTTCGAGTGGTTCATCGACGCGCTGCGCGCCCACGACTGACGCCCGAACGCACCGTGGAGCCATCATGCCCCGCAACGCCATCCCGGAACGCGACCTTGGAGCCGAGGTGGTGAACGGGGCGGATGGCTCCAAGGTGCGGCCGGTCAGTCCTTGCGGCCCGTCAACGCGAGCCCGGCGCCCATCATGATCAGGGATACGCCGCCGATGCCACCCATCCAGCGCAGCCTGCCGGGCGAGGTGGCGAGCCAGGTGCGT
Source organism: Pseudonocardia adelaidensis (assembly GCF_039543345.1). Taxonomy (NCBI): domain Bacteria; kingdom Bacillati; phylum Actinomycetota; class Actinomycetes; order Pseudonocardiales; family Pseudonocardiaceae; genus Pseudonocardia; species Pseudonocardia adelaidensis. The sequence goes on from NZ_BAABJO010000040.1 coordinate 57,996, forward strand.
GCCGTGCCGGCCGCGAGGCCCCACGCGCTGTCCAGGGTGGCGGCGATGATCGCGAAGAGCAGCCCGAGCACCAGCATCTGGGTGGTCGCGCTGCCCGCCGCGGTGTCGACGAACTGCGGCAGCACGGCCGCGAAGAACACCAGCACCTTGGGGTTGGTGACCCCGACGACCACGCCCTGCAGGTACATCCGCCGGTCGGCGGCCGTCGTGGGCTCGCCGAGCCGGGCGATCAGGTCGCCGCGCTTGCGGATCGTCTGCACGCCGAGGTAGACGAGGTAGGCCGCGCCGACCAGCTTGAGCGTCGTGAAGATCGCGATGGACTGCGCCGCGATCGCGCCGAAGCCCAGAGCGACGACGATCACCACGAGCGAGGCGCCGGTGGTGTTGCCCGCGACGCTGGCAAGGGCCGCCCGCCTGCCGTGCGCCAGCGCGCGACCGACGATGAACAGGACGCTGGGGCCCGGAATGAGCACCAGGATGACGCCGGCGAGGGTGAACGTCAGCAGGGTCTCGACGGAAGGCACGAGGCGACGGTAGCGGCGCGGGCCTCGCACGTCGCGGGCATTCCGCTTCCGCGACGACCCTCAGGCCAGCTTCGCCACCGCGAACGACTCCGCCGCCAGCGTGAGCGCGGTCCCGTCGCCCTTCACCGGCTCCGACGCCAGCAGGATCCGCTCGATCGGCGCCTCCAGGTCGAGGGTGACCGGCTCGGGGCCCAAGTTGCAGGCAACCCGCAGCGTGCCTCGGTGCAGCACCACGGTGCGCGCCGTGTCGTCGCCCCCGACCCCCACGTCGTCGAGCCACGGATCGGACAGCTCCGGCCACTCCTTGCGCAGCGCGATCAGCTCCCGGTGCATCCGCAGCAGGGTGGCGTGCGGCTCCTGCGCGGGCTCGTCCCAGTCGAGCTTCGAGTCCTCGAACGTGCTCTCCGCGTTCGGGTCGGGGACCTCGGCCTCCCCCCAGCCGTGGTCGGCGAACTCCCGGCGCCGTCCCTCGCGCACGGCGTCGCGCAGCGCCTCGTCCGGGAAGTGGGAGAAGAACTGCCACGGGGTGCGGGCCCCCCACTCCTCGCCCATGAACAGCATGGGGGTGAACGGGGAGCAGAACACGAGCGCCGCGCCGCAGGCCAGCAGGCCGGGGGAGAGGATCTGGCTGAGGCGGTCCCCGGTGGCGCGGTTGCCGATCTGGTCGTGGTTCTGCAGGTAGGCGAGGAAGCGGTGGCCGGGGATGCGGCGGGTGTCCACCGGCGCGCCGTGGGTGCGCTCCCGGAAGCTCGACCACGTGCCCTCGTGGAAGAACGCGCGGGTGAACACGTGCGCGAGACCGGTGATCCCCGCGTCCGCGAAGTCGGCGTAGTAGCCCTGGGCCTCCCCGGTCAGCACCGCGTGCAGGCTGTGGTGGATGTCGTCGCACCACTGCGCGTGCAGCCCGTACCCGCCGCCCTCCCGCGCCGTGACGAGGCGCGGGTCGTTGAGGTCGGACTCCGCGATGAGCGAGAGCGGCCGGCCGACGTGCGCGGACAGCGCCTCCACCTCGACCGCCATCTGCTCCAGCAGGTGCATGGCGCGGCTGTCGTGCAGCGCGTGCACGGCGTCGAGCCGCAGCGCGTCGACGTGGAAGTCGCGCAGCCACATGAGCGCGTTGTCGATCGTGTACCGGCGCACCTCGTCCGAGTGCGGCCCGTCCAGGTTGAGCGACGGGCCCCAGATGTTGCTGCCGGCGAAGTACGGGCCGAAGCGGTCGAGGTAGGCGCCCGACGGGCCGAGGTGGTTGTAGACGACGTCGAGCGCCACACCGAGCCCGCGCGCGTGGCAGGCGTCGACGAACCGCTTGAAGGCGTCCGGCCCGCCGTAGTTCTCCGTGACCGCGTACCAGCCGACGCCGTCGTACCCCCAGTTGCGCGGCCCGTCGACCGCGTTGACCGGCAGCACCTCGACCATGTCGACGCCCAGCGCGACGAGGTGGTCGAGGCGCTCGACGGCCGCGTCGAAGGTGCCCTCGGGCGTGAACGTGCCGATGTGCAGCTCGTAGAGCACGCTCCCGGCGAGCTGGCGGCCCGTCCAGGCCCGGTCGGTCCAGAAGAAGGCCCGGTCGTCGTACACCCGGGACGCCCCGTGCACCCCGGTGGGCTGCCAGCGCGACCGCGGGTCCGGGAGCGGCTCCTCGTCGTCGTCGAGGAGAAAGGCGTAGGCGGTGCCGGGCGCCGCGTCCTCGACCGCGGCCTGCCACCAGCCGGCGGCATCGGGGGACATGTCGTGCGGGGTGCCGTCCACCAGCACCCGGACGCGCTGGCGCTGCGGCGCCCACACGGCGAAATCGGTCACGTCCGCCGATCCTGCCCGGCGCGCAGGCAACACGCCCGGTAGCGCGGTGTGACGCCGCCCATCGCCGCGGCGGGGCTGTCCCGGCGGCCGGCTACTCCATAGAGTGAGCTGCGTCTCGGACGAGGGGGAGGAGCGAGCATGGCACGAGTGCTGGTGCTGACGGGCGACGCCGCCGAGGAGCTCGACTCGATGTATCCGGTGTTCCGCCTGCGCGAGGGCGGCCACGAGGCGATCGTCGCGGCCCGCACCACCCGGGCGGTGAAGCTGGTGGTCCACGACTTCGAGCCCGACTGCGACGCCTACACCGAGAAGCCCGGCCACCAGCTCCCCGTGGACGTGGCGTTCGGCGACGTGGACCCCGAGGTCTACGACGCGCTCGTGATCCCGGGCGGCCGGGCCCCCGAGTACATCCGCGCGGACCCGGACGTGGCCCGCATCGTCCGGCACTTCTTCGACCGCGGGCTCCCGGTCGGCACGATCTGCCACGGCCCGCAGGTGCCTGCCGCGCTCGGGCTCCTGCGCGGGCGCACCACCGCCGCGTTCCCGCCGCTGAAGGCCGACATGGAGCAGGCAGGCGCCACCTTCGTCGACGGGCCGGACGTCGTGGACGGCGCGATGGTGTCCTGCCGCGGGTGGCCGGACCTGCCCGAATGGTCGCGCGCGTTCATGCAGGTGCTGGAGAAGGCGAGCGTTCCGGCCTGACCGGCGCTGCCGCTCTGGTGGTGGCACACCAACTGTTGTGCCGGCACACGAACTGCAGTTGGTGTGTGGGCGCCACGGTTGGTGTGTGACGGCACCGGGTGCCGCGGCCGCGCCGCGCACCGGCTCGCGTGGTGGCACCCGAACTGCCGTCGCGGCCCGGCGCTACGCCGGGCGGACCAGGAGCGCGACCGGGTAGCGGGACAGGGCGTCCGCCATCCTCGGTGCGGCGCCTTCCACGGCGGTGTCGGTGATGACGTCGTGCCAGTCGCTGGTGCCTTCGGGCAGCGGGAGCACGGTGTCGCCCCAGCCGCCCCGTTCCGCGAGGCCCACCGGCAGGCGCGTCGCCACCGCCACGAGCGATGCCGAGCGGGCGAACGCCACGGCGTGCCGGGCGGCGACGCCCTGCGCGGGCACGGGGCGGTAGCCGGTGAACACCTCGGGCCGGTAGCGGCGCAGCCGTAGCGCGCTCGCCGTGACCAGGAGCTTCGCGGCGCCCTCGGTGTCGACCTCCGGCAGCCAGCCGTCGTCGAGCCGGGCGAGCAGCTCGCGGCGCTCGGCCCAGTCGACCGGCCGGCGGTTGTCCGGGTCGACGAGGGAGTACTCGAAGAGCTCGGTGCCCTGGTAGACGTCGGGCGCGCCGGGCCCGGCGAGCTGCAGCAGCTTCTGCCCGAGCGAGTTGGACCGGCCCGGCGCCGCGATGCGGGCGACGAACTCCTCGATCTCGGCCACGAGCCCGGCGTCGGCGAGCACCTGCGCGGGCCAGGCGGCGATCGCCTCGTCGACCTCGGCCACCGGCTCGACATGGCTCGTGACGAGCTTGGCCTCCTTGGCCGCCTTCGTCAGGTAGCCGGACATCCGCTCGGCCGGGATCGGCCACGCGCCCACCAGGTTCTGCCACGCGAGCAGCTCCAGCGACCGGTCGGGCAGCGGGTGCGCGGCCGACCACCGGCGCATCCGCCGTGCCCACTCACCCGGGATCTCGGCGAGGACGGCGAGGCGGGCGCGGACGTCCTCGGAGCGCTTGGTGTCGTGCGTCGACAGCGTGGTCATCGTCGCCGGCCAGGACGCCTCCCGCGCGGCCATGGCGCGGTGGAACTCCTGCGGGGACACCCCGAACCGGGACGGGTCACCGCCCACCTCGTTGAGCGCGACGAAGCGGTTCCACCGGTAGAACGCGGTGTCCTCGACGCCCTTCGCCATCACCATCCCGGACGTCTGTTGCAGGCGGCTGGCGAGCTCGCCCGCGGGGTCGGCGAGCATGGCGGCGCGGATCTCGCCGAGCACGTCGGCGAGGTCGGGCCGGTGGGTGCGGGCCACGGTGACGGCGGTCTCGAGCGCCTCCCGCCCCTCCGGGAGGTAGCTGCGGTAGACGGGGAAGCCGCACAGCAGCTCGGCGACCGCGGCCTCCACCCGCTCCCGCCCTGCAGCAAGGTGGCTTTGCTCCAGGTGAACCGGAGCAAAGCCACCTTGCTGCGGTTCGGAGGCCGGGACCAGCCCCGCGATCCGCCGCACCTCCGCGACCAGGATCGTGTCGGCCACCTCCCGCCGGGCCGCGTGCTCCGCCGCATGCGCCGACTCCTTGCGGCCCGTGTGCTCGGCGGCGAACTGGGTGAGCACGCCCGCCCCGTCCGGGTCGACGAACACGCCCTGGATCTCGCGCAGCGCCTCGTAGCCGGACGTGCCGTTGACCGGCCAGGACGCCGGCAGCTCCTCGCCGACGCCGAGGATCTTCTCGACCAGCAGCCAGCGGTCAGGGCCGATCGCGGCCCGCAGCCGCCGCACGTAGCCGCCGGGGTCGGACAGGCCGTCGGGGTGGTCGACGCGGAGGCCGTCGATGTCGCCCGCCTCGACCCAGCGCAGGATCTCGCGGTGGGTCTTCTCGAAGATCTCGGGCAGTTCCACGCGCACGGCCGCGAGCGTGGACACGTCGAAGAAGCGGCGGTAGGTCAGCTCCGCGGCGCCGCGCTTCCAGGAGACGAGCCGGTAGTGCTGGCGCTCGTGCACCTCCTGGGCGGTGCCGGTGTCGCCGGTGCCCGGGGCCACCGGGAACGCGCGCTCGTAGTACCGCAGCTGGGTGCGGTCGTCGGAGAGGGCGAGCTCGGAGAGCGCCTTCTCCTCGTCGGCGTCGAGGACGGGCAGCAGCAGCGGCCCCGCGTCCCAGTCGATGTCGAACGTGGCCGCGTGCTGCGACGCCCGCCCGTGCGCGAGCACGTCCCACCACCACGGGTTGACCTGGGGGACGTCGACGCCCACATGGTTGGGCACGATGTCCAGCACGAACCCCATGCCGTGCTCGCGCACCGCCGCGACCAGCGCCCTGCGGCCCTCCTCGCCGCCCCGCTCGGCCGAGACCCGGGTGGGGTCCACGACGTCGTACCCGTGGTTCGAGCCGGCACCGGACTCGAGGATCGGCGACGCGTACAGCGCGCCGACCCCGAGGGCGTCGAGGTACGGGAGCAGCTCGACGGCGTCGGCGAACGTGGTGTCCTTCGACAGCTGCAGGCGGTAGGTCGAGCTGGGTGCGGGGGAGTGGAACCGGTTCACGCGCCCGTCCTGGTGTGCTGCAGGACCACGACCGAACGCGCGGGCACCCGGTGCACGCCGCCACCCGCCACGGTGGGCGGTTCCGCGGCCACCACGCCGGGCGCCGTGGAGAGGGTGAGCACGTCGCCGGAGGCGGTGTCGACCACCACCGCCCACTGCGCGCCGTACTCCGGCCCGGGGAGCGTGACGTCGATGTCCTCGTAGTGGGCGTTGAGGCAGAGCAGGAACGAGTCGTCGACGACGGGCTCGCCGCGCGTGTCGGCCTCGGCGATGCCCTGGCCATTGAGGAACACGGTGACGCACTTGCCGAAGCCGGAGTCCCAGTCCTGCTCGGTCATCTCCACGCCCGACGGCGTGAACCAGGCGATGTCGGCCAGCGCCCCCGCCTTGCGCCTGCCCTTCGGGCGGCCCTCGAAGAACTTCCGCCTCCGGAACACCGGGTGGGCGTTGCGCAGCGCCGTGACGCCGGCCGTGAAGTGCACCAGCGGCGCGTTCTTCGTGGCGAGCGACCAGTCGACCCAGGACGTCTCGTTGTCCTGGCAGTACACGTTGTTGTTGCCGCCCTGGCTGCGGCCGAGCTCGTCGCCGTGCAGCAGCATCGGCACGCCCTGGGACAGCATCAGGGTGGTGATGAAGTTGCGCTGCTGGCGGGCCCGCAGCGCGAGCACCGCCTCGTCGTCGGTGGGCCCCTCCACGCCGCAGTTCCAGGAGCGGTTGTGGCTCTCGCCGTCGCCCCCGCCCTCCAGGTTGGCCTCGTTGTGCTTGTCGTTGTACGACACGAGGTCGGCGAGGGTGAACCCGTCGTGCGCCGTGACGAAGTTGATCGACGCGTAGGGGCGGCGGCCGTCGTCCTGGTAGAGATCGGAGCTGCCGGTGATGCGGGAGGCGAACTCCCCGAGCGTGCCCGGCTCGCCCCGCCAGAAGTCGCGGACGGTGTCGCGGTACTTGCCGTTCCACTCCGTCCACAGCGGCGGGAAGTTGCCGACCTGGTAGCCACCCGGTCCGACGTCCCACGGCTCGGCGATGAGCTTGACCTGGCTGATCACCGGGTCCTGCTGCACGAGGTCGAAGAACACCGACAGGCGGTCGACGTCGTAGAACTCGCGGGCGAGCGTGGAGGCGAGGTCGAACCGGAAGCCGTCCACGTGCATCTCGGTGACCCAGTACCGCAGCGAGTCCATGATCAGCTGCAGGGTGTGCGGGTTGCGCACGTTCAGCGAGTTGCCGGTGCCGGTGTAGTCCATGTAGTAGCGCGGGTCGTCCTCGACGAGGCGGTAGTAGGCGCTGTTGTCGATGCCGCGCAGCGAGAGCGTCGGGCCGAGGTGGTTGCCCTCCGCGGTGTGGTTGTAGACGACGTCGAGGATCACCTCGATACCCGCGTCGTGCAGGTCCCGGACCATCGCCTTGAACTCCTGCACCTGGTTGCCCGTGCGGCCGGACGACGTCGCGTAGGCGTGGTGCGGGGCCAGGAAGGCGACCGTGTTGTAGCCCCAGTAGTTGGCGAGGCCCTTCTCCTGCAGGTGGTGGTCGTTCAGGAACTCGTGCACCGGCATGAGCTCCACGGCCGTGATGCCGAGGGTCCTCAGGTGCTCGATCATCACCGGGTGGGCGAGCCCGGTGTAGGTGCCGCGCAGCTCCGGCGGGATCTCCGGGTGGTTGATCGTGAGGCCGCGGACGTGGGCCTCGTAGATCACGGTCTCGTGGTACGGGGTGCGCGGGGACCGGTCGGTTCCCCAGTCGAAGAACGGGTTGACCACCACCGACTTCGGCACGAACGGCGCGGAGTCGGTGTCGTTGCGCCCTTCGGGCTGCCCGAACGGGTAGCCGAACACCGCCTCGTCCCACACGACCGGGCCGTCGAGCGCCTTGGTGTACGGGTCGATCAGCAGCTTGCTCGAGTTGCAGCGCAGGCCCTGCGCGGGGTCGTAGGGCCCGTACACCCGGTAGCCGTAGCGCTGGCCCGGCTCGATGCCGGGCAGGTACCCGTGGTGAACGAAGCCGTCGACCTCAGCCAGCGGCACGCGGGTCTCCTTGCCCCGGGCGGTGAACAGGCAGAGCTCGACCTTCTCCGCGACCTCCGAGAAGATCGCGAAGTTGGTGCCGGACCCGTCGTAGGTGGCACCCAGGGGGTAGGAGTGACCCGGCCACGGGCGCATCGGTTCCTCCGGCGTCTCGGGAATGACCGCCAGAGGTTACCCGGGCCACCCGATCCGGTACCGGGTCACGGGGGCCGGGTTCCGGCGGTCAGGCGAGGCGCGCCGGGAAGCCCCCGGTGGCCACCGGACTCCACCGCTCCGGCGTGATCCTGATCAACGCCTTGCCCTGCTCCCGCATCGCGCGCCGGTACTCGTCCCAGTCCGGGTGCTCCCCGGAGATGGACCGGAAGTACTCGACGAGCGGCTCCACCGCGTCGGGCAGCGTCAGCAGCTCGGCGTCGCCGTCGACCTGCACCCACGCGCCGCCGAAGTCGTCCGACAGGACGATGACCGAGGCCTTCCCGTGCCGCGCCACGTTCATCGCCTTCGCCCGCTCCGGGTAGGTGGCGACCACGATGCGGCCTTCCGCGTCGACGCCAGCGGTGACCGGCGAGCCCTGCCAGCCGCCGTCCTTGCGCGGCGTGAGCAGCACCATCTTGTGCCGACAACGCATGAAGTCGATCAACGAGTCGCGATCGACGCGGGTATTGGTGGCAATGGTCCGGGCCATGGCCTCCGAGCGTACTGCGGACGTCGATACCCTTCTGCACTGTGAGCGAGCTTGCGAGCGAACGAGTGACACAGCGCCCGCGCGAAGCGCCGGCCGAGCGCAGCGAGGCCGAGCGTTGAGCACCCTCTTCACCCGGATCATCGACGGCGAACTCCCCGGACGATTCGTCTGGTCCGACGACCGTGCGGTCGGATTCCTGTCGATCAACCCGCTCGGTCCCGGCCATACGCTCGTGGTGCCCCGCGCGGAGGTCGACCACTGGGTCGACGCCGAGCCCGGCCTGCTGGCGCACCTCACGTCCGTGGCCCAGGCGGTGGGCGCGGCCGTGCGCGAGGTCTGGCAGCCGCCCCGCGTCGGCCTGATCGTCGCCGGCTTCGAGGTGCCCCACCTGCACGTCCACGTGTTCCCCGCATGGGACATGGCCGCATTCGACTTCGCCAACGCGGCGCCCTCGGTGGAGGCGCAGGAGCAGGAGGCGCAGGCGGAGAAGCTGCGGTCCGCCCTGCGCGCCGCGGGCCACGGCGACGCCGTCCCCGCCTGACACCTCCCCGGATCGCGCACGAGCGACGTGCCTTCGTGGTCATGTCGACGCCATGTGTGCCCGCCGGCCGGGCGAGACGCATCACGTCGATCTCGCACCGACCGGCCTGTCGCTCTCCGTGACACGAAGGGGCTCCCTTACCGCGCCGGGGTGGCGCAGCGGGTGACGGAGCGGAGGCATTGTTGCGACGAGTGGGCGACACCAGGCAGCATGCCGATCGGGAGCACGCAGCGCGCATGATCATTTACAGTGGGTAGGCCGAACGCACCAGCCGGCACAGGTCGAGAGGGGCGCGACCGCATGGCGGGTAACGGGCTCGGCGCGGTCTTCCGCGTCCCCGAGTTCCGGGTGCTGTGGGCCGCCGAGCTGTTCTCGATCGCGGGCGACCAGCTCGCGCGGGTCGCGCTGGCCGTGCTCGTGTACGGCCGAACCGGCTCCGCCCTGTGGGCGGCCGTCGCCTACGCACTGACGTTCCTGCCGGCGCTGCTCGGCGGTGTGCTGCTGTCCGGGCTGGCCGACCGCTACCGGCGCCGTGAGGTCATGATCGTCGCGGACGTCGCGCGCGCGGTGCTCGTCGCCGCGATGGCGATCCCGGACCTGCCGCTGTGGGCGCTCTGCGCCCTCCTCGTCGTCGTCGTGCTGCTCGGCTCGCCCCACACCGCGGCCCAGCTCGCGCTCTACCCCGAGGTCCTCCGCGGCGAGCTCTACGAGCGCGGCCTCGCGGTCCGCCAGATCACGAGCCAGGCGGCGCAGCTGGTCGGCTTCGCCACCGGCGGCCTGCTCGTGGCCGCCGTGAGCTCTGGCGTCGCGCTGCTGGGCAACGCCGTGTCGTTCGCCCTGTCGGCCGTGGTCGTCCGCATCGGCGTGGCCGACCGCGCGGCGCCCGTCCCCGTGCACGAGTCCGACCACGCCGTCGGCGGGCTGCGCGGCGTCGCCGCCGGGCTCGTCGAGATCGCGACCGACCGGCGGCGCCGCGCGCTCGTGGTGCTCGCGTGGCTCGTCGGCTGGTACGTGGTGCCCGAGGCGCTCGCCGCCCCGTACGCCGACGGGCTCGGCGCGGGCCCCGCCGTCGTCGGGCTGCTCATGGCGGCCGACCCCTTGGGCAGCGTGCTCGGCGCATGGCTGTTCGTGCGCTTCGTGCCGGCCGCGACGAGGACGCGGCTCATCGGCGTACTGGCCGTTGCGGCCGGCGTGCCACTGGCGCTCTGCATCCTGCGCCCGGGCGTCCCGCTCACCCTCCTCCTGTGGGCGGCGTCCGGGATGCTCTCGACCGCGTACCTGCTGCAGACGCAGGCGAGCTTCGTCCGTGCCACGCCGGACGGGGGTCGCGGGCGCGCGATCGGGGTCGCGGCGTCCGGGATCATCGCAGCGCAGGGCGCCGCGGTGCTCCTCGGAGGCCTGCTCTCCGACGCGACCGATCCCGCTACCGCTGTTGCCTGCGCCGGCGTCCTCGGGGCGGTGTTGTCCGCCGGCGGCGCCGTGGCCTGGCATCGAGCCGATCCTGGCGTCGACGCCGACGCCGAGGCCGAGGCCGCGGTCCTGAACCGCGGCTGAGCCGCCAGCTGCGATGACGCCTCGGCGTCACCAGTTCTTGCCGCGCATGGGGGTTCCTTTCTGTGGGTGGTGTGTGGTGGGTGGTGGGTCACCAGTTCTTGCCGCGCATGGGGGTTCCTTTCTGTGGGTGGTGTGTGGTGGGTGGTGGGTCACCAGTTCTTGCCGCGCATGGGGGTTCCTTTCTGTGGGTGGTGTGTGGTGGGTGGTGGGTCACC
>NZ_BAABJO010000040.1:68679-84734 GCF_039543345.1 Pseudonocardia adelaidensis
CCAGTTCTTGCCGCGCATGGGGGTTCCTTTCTGTGCGTGGAGTGGGGTGGGGTGGGCCGAGTGAAGACACCTGGCCGGGTCGGCGTCAATCACGGTCGCATGTCTGACGAGGGATGGTGCTCGCCATCGCTCAGCTTGGGCGTTCTGCTCCACGCCGGTAGCTCCGAACGGCCCACCCCGTGCCGCCATCCGGTGGGCGAAAGCAGCGGTGAGCGATCCTGCGGTGACGGAGCGGACAGGAAGGCTGACACCGGCGGGCCGCTGTACTAGGTTCGTGCCTCCAGCGTCGAGCGGAAGTACGGATGTCAGCAGAACCCGGAGCGCGCCCGGGCGGGCGTGGACCCAGCACTCGTGTCCGACGCTGGGTGGCCGGCTGGGACCTGTGGGAGGTGCCCCGCAGGCTCGTCGCCCCGGTGTTCACGGTGGAGCTCACCGCGCTCGCGCTGCTGGTCTTCGGTGTCCTCACCACCGTGCCGGAATCGCCCGACGTGCGCACGGCGGTCCTCATCTGCGTGCTCGGCGTGGTCCACACCGAGATCGCGCGGGACGTCGAGCGGATGCGCCGCCGCATCACCGGCGAGGAGCTGCACGTCGACCTCGGTTCGGTCTGGTTCTTCATGGCGGCGGTACTCCTACCGCCCGGATATGCGGCCGCGGTCACGGTCCTCGTGCATTCCCACATCTGGTACCGCGCCGGATTCCGGCGCGCGCCGCTGTACCGCCAGGTGTTCAACAGCGCCACGATGATGATCTCGGCGTTCGCGGCGTCGTCGCTGATGTCGTACGTCTTCGCCCAACAGCGGATCGGCCTCTTCGACTCGCGCGCCTTGTTGGTGCTCTGCTTCGGGATGCTCGCCTTCCTGACCATCAACAGTGCACTGGTGGCGGGCGCCATCGCCGTCAGCACCCCGCACGCCCGGCTCTCGCAGATGGTCGGCGTGTGGAGCGAGAACCTGCTGGAGATCGCCACCCTCTCGCTCGGCGCCCTCGTCGCGATGGCGTACCTCACCAACCCGTGGCTCGCGCTGTTCTGCCTGCCGCCGCTACTGGTGCTGCACCGCGCGGTACTCGTCCGCCAGCTGGAGGAGGCCGCGAACCTCGACGGCAAGACCGGGCTGCTCAACGCCGCCGCGTGGCACGTGCAGGCCGAGCGCGCGCTGCACCGGACCAAGCCCCGCGACGGCCCGCCCGGTGTCCTGGTGCTGGACCTGGACCACTTCAAGGCCGTCAACGACACCCACGGCCACCTGGCGGGCGACCACGTGCTGACCGCCGTCGCCGACGTCCTGCGGGACGAGGTCAGGGAGCGCGACCTCGTCGGGCGCTTCGGCGGTGAGGAGTTCGTGGTGATGCTGGCCGGGCTCGGCGGACGGGGGTCGTCCGAGCTGGAGTCGGTGGCCGAGCGGATCCGCCGGCGGGTCGCCGACCTGCGCGTCGAGATCCCCACCCCGGACGGGCCCCTGACCGTGCGCGGGCTGAGCGTGTCGGTCGGCTGCGCCGTCATGCCGGACGGCGGCGCCGAGCTGCGGGACCTCCTGGAGGTCGCCGACCGGGCGCTGTACGCGGCGAAGGGCGCCGGGCGCAACGCGGTGCGGGTGGGCACCGCGGCGTCGAGCCGGCCCACGTTGCTGCCGGTGAACGTGAGCACGAACCCGGCGCCCCCGATCGAGCCGTCCGGTCTCCGCAGCAACGCAGGCGACTGACGCGCCGTCCTGCATTACGCTCCGTACTGTCGCCGACACACCCCGGGAGCACGATGGTGCCGGAGCGAGGGTCCTTCTCCGGTGGGCCGGCGCGTGCCGGTGGCCGCGCCCCGCACCGCTGGCCGGTGTGGCGGCTGCCGCGCCTGCTGCTCGGCACGGTGTTGCTCGTCGAGGCGGCCGCGGCCGCGTTGCTCGCGATCGACCTCCTCACCAGGCCTTCCCCGACCGCGGCGGAGCTGGGGGCAGGGGCCGTGCTCTGCGTGCTGGGCATCGCCTACAACGAGCTCGCCGTCGGCGTGGAGCGGGAACGCAGGCGGCTGGGCGGTGCCTCCCACATCGACCTCAGCTCGGTGTGGACGTTCGCCGCAGCGCTGGTGCTGCCGGGTGCCGACGCCGCGGTGGTGGCGGCGGTCATCCTGCTGCACCTGTGGGCTCGGGCGTGGCGCCAGTGGGTGCCGCTGCACCGCCAGCTGTTCAGCGTGGCCACCGTGGTGCTCGCCTGCATCGCCGCCGCCGCGCTCGTCGAGTCCGCGGGCGAGCCGCCGAGGCCGCTGTGGCTGCTGCTCGCCGCGATCGTCGTGTTCATGGCCGTCAACTCCGGGCTCATCGCCGCCGTCGTGGCCGTCAGCACCCCGCGCGCCGGCCCGACCACGCTGTTCGGGCCGACGGACGAGAACGTCCTCGAGCTCGGCATGCTGTGCCTGGGCGCGCTGGCCGCGATCGTGCTCGCGCTGAACCCCGCGCTGCTCCTGCTGATGCTGCTCCCGCTGTACGCCGTGCTGAGGGCGGCGCTGATCCGCCCGCTGGAGGCGGCGGCCAGCACGGACGGCAAGACCGGGCTGCTGAACGCCGCCACCTGGGTGGCCGAGGCCGAACGCGTCCTGGCCGGCACGGACGGTGCCGAGCGGGCAGGCGGCGTGCTGATCCTCGACCTCGACCACTTCAAGGCCGTCAACGACACGCACGGGCACGCCGTCGGCGACCGCGTGCTGACGGCGGTGGCGGACGCGCTGCGCCGGGTGGTGCGCGCGCCCGACCTCGTGGGCCGCATGGGCGGCGAGGAGTTCGTCGTGCTGCCCAAGCGGGCGGCCTGCGGAACCCGGTCGGTGGAGCTCGACTCGGTGGAGCTGGAGGTGGTCGCCGAGCGGATCCGGGTGCACGTGGCCGACCTGCGGCTCGAGGTGGCGACGTCGCGGGGGCCCCTCGTGATCGCCGGACTGACCGTCTCGGTCGGCGGGGCCGTGGCCGCCGCGGGCGGCAGCGACCTCGCCGCGCTGTTGCAGACCGCGGACACCGCCCTCTACGAGGCCAAGCGGGCAGGCCGCAACACGGTGCGGATCGCGGTGACGTCTCCGGCGCCCCCCTCCGCCCACTCGATCTCGGTGCCGGCCGCGGGCCGCGGAGCGCGGGTGCCGGAAGGTGCGCGGTCGGAGGACTGATCGCCGGGTGTGCGGCGCGGGCCGTGCCGGCGCCCGCCCCACACCCGGCGACCTGCCGGTGGGCGCGGCATCGATCAGGTCCAATCCCGGTTGCGCATCGCGTGCCCTCCTTTCCCGATCCGGTCGTCAATGGACGGGTGAGCGAATTCCGGCGCCCGCGCTATTCGTGATCGCGTTCGGAACGTCGGTCCGGACGCTGCAGGTGGATACTGCATTCGGGTAGGCAGTTGCGCCGCGAGATGGCGGAAAGTGCGATCGCGCCATCACCTCGTCTCACTGTGTCACGGTTCCGGCCGATCGACAGCCCGTGTGGGTGACATGGCGAGGGTGCTCCACTACGCTCGGTACTGACGCCCAGGATCGACCGAGAGGGCTGATGTCCGCACATCCCGAGGGAGCTCCTCCGGCGGCCCGTGCGTGGTCGGTTCGGCGGTGGTCGCTGTGGGAGTTGTCGCACCGGCTCGCGGTTTCCGTGCTCGTCGTGGAGGCCACGGCGATCGGGCTGGTGGTCGCGGCCGCGGTGCGCACACCGGGGCCGGGCACCGTCCAGCTGGTGCAGACCGCGATGCTCGCCGGGCTGGGGATCCTGCACACGGAGGCCGCGATCGGCGTCGAGCGGCTCCGCAGGCGCGTGATGGTCGGCAACCACGCCAACCTCAGCTCGGTCTGGACGTTCGCGGGCGCGCTCGTTCTGCCGCCCGCATGCGCGGCGGGCGTGGCGGTCCTGGTGCACCTGCACGTGTGGGCGCGCACCGGACGCCCCCGCGTGCCGCTCTACCGCAGCGTCTACAGCGCGGCCACGATCGTGCTGGCGTGCCTGGGCGCCGCGGCCGTCGTCGGTTACCTCGGCGCGGGGCCGGAGCCGCTGACGGCCGCCGGCATCCCGGGCATCGTGCTCGGGTCGTGCGTCTACACCACGATCAACACCGGGCTCGTCGCCGGCGCCATCGCGATGAGCGCCCCGCAGCCCGACCTGGCCCGCGTGCTCGGCCGCTGGGACGACAACCTCCTCGAGTTCGCCACGCTCTCGCTCGGCGCGCTCACGGCGGTGGCCCTGGTCGTCAACCCGTGGCTCGTGCTGCTCGCCCTCCCGCCGCTCGTGGTGCTGCACCGGGCCGTGCTCGTGCGGCACCTGGAGGAGGCCGCGAGCATCGACGGCAAGACCGGCCTGCTGAACGCCGTGGCGTGGCACGCGCAGGCGGAACGGCTGCTGCGGCGCAGCGACCGCTCCGCGGGTCCACGCGGGGTGCTGGTGCTGGACCTCGACCACTTCAAGTCCGTCAACGACACCCACGGCCACCTCGTGGGCGA
The DNA here is from genome assembly GCF_039543345.1 of Pseudonocardia adelaidensis. Lineage (NCBI taxonomy): Bacteria > Bacillati > Actinomycetota > Actinomycetes > Pseudonocardiales > Pseudonocardiaceae > Pseudonocardia > Pseudonocardia adelaidensis. The sequence continues at coordinate 73,133 of NZ_BAABJO010000040.1, forward strand.
CCAGGTGCTCGCCGCCGTGGCCGGAGCGCTGCGCGCCGAGGTCCGCGAGCGCGACCTCGTCGGGCGCTTCGGCGGTGAGGAGTTCGTGGTGCTGCTCGCCGGCCCGGCGGCGGGCGCGTCCGTCGAGCTGGAGGCGGTGGCGGAGCGGATCCGCAGCCGGGTGGCCGCGCTCCGGGTGGAGATCCCCACGCCGGACGGCCCGCTCAGCGTCTCCGGGCTCACCGTCTCGATCGGCGTGGCGGTCGCACCCGCCGAGGGTGCCGACCTGCGCACCCTGCTCCAGGTCGCGGACACCGCGCTGTACGCGGCCAAGCGGGCGGGCCGCAACGTCGTGCGCACAGGGACACTGCCCGGGGCGGTGTCCCCGGTCGCGTCCCGCCACGGCGGTGAGTCGCCGCCCGGCGGTGGATGGGTGATGCACGGAGAGTGACGGTGCGGGAGCGGAGGACCACCCCCATGTGCGATCTCAGTCCTCCTGACATGCCGATCCCGCCTCACTAGCCTCGCCGTCAGGCACCTGGCGGTCGCGGCAAGGGGAGGGGGCGGGCGTGGAGGAGCCGTCACACGCGCACAGCCCGGCGGGCCACCCCGACCCCGCCGGATGGGAGCTGTGGCGGCTGCCGAGCAGGGCGGTCGCACTGGTCCTCGTCGTCGAGGCCACGGCCGTGGCGTCCGTGGCCACGCACCTCGGGAGCCCGGCAGGCGCGGCGTTCACCGGCGAGGCACTGGCGCTGGCGGCGTTCCTGACGTTCCTGAGCGTCGTGCACACCGAGCTCGCCACCGGCATCGAGCGGATCCGGCGCCGGGCCGCGGAGACCTCGTACTTCGATCTCAGCTCGGTCTGGACGTTCGCCGCGGCGCTCCTGCTCCCGCCCGCGCTCGCGGCAGGCGTGATCGCGGCCGTCTACCTGCACCTGTGGCAGCGGGTCTGGCGACCCGCGAAGGTGCCCCTGCACCGGCACCTCTACACGACCGCCACCGTGGTGCTCGCCGCGGGCGCGGCGCACGCCGCCGTGGAACAGGCCGGCGGGCTGCCCGCCACCCCCGACGACGTCGCGGGCGTCGCAGGCATCGCGGTGGCCGTGCTGCTGTACGTCGTCGTCAACACCCTCCTCGTCGCCGGCGTCATCGCCCTCACGAACGAGTGGCCCGGCGTGCGTGCACTCGTCGGGCGCCTCGACGACAACGCCCTCGAGGTGGCCACGCTCTGCATGGGCGGGCTCGCCGCCGTCGTGATCGGGTCGACGCCGTGGCTGGTGGCGCTCGTGCTGCCGCCGATCCTCGTGCTGCACCGCGCCGTGCTGGTGCGCCAGCTCGAGGAGGTGGCGAGCACCGACGCGAAGACCGGCCTGCTCAACTCCGCCGCCTGGCAGGCCGAGGCGGGGCGCGCGGTGCGCCGGGCCCAGCGGGCCAACGGCGCGGCCGCCGTGCTCATCCTCGACCTCGACCACTTCAAGCTGGTCAACGACGCGCACGGGCACCTCGCGGGCGACGAGGTGCTGGCCGCAGTGGCCGCGCAGCTGCGGGCGGGGGTGCGCGAGAACGACTTCGTCGGCCGGTTCGGCGGCGAGGAGTTCGTGGTGCTGCTGGCCGACCTGCCGTCGGGCGCGACCGGCCGGGCCGAGGTGCGCGCGGTGGCCGAACGGCTGCGGCGGCTCGTCGCCGAGCTCGACGTCCCCGTCTGCACGCCCGACGGCAACCTCACCATCAGCGGCCTCACCGTCTCGGTCGGCGGCGCCTCGGTGCCCGCCGACGGCACGACGCTCGACCACGTGCTGAAGGTCGCCGATGCCTCGCTCTACGCGGCCAAGCGCGGAGGGCGCAACCTGGTGCGGATCGCGGGTCCGGTGCAGATCCCAGAGCCGCGGACGGCGGCGGGGTAGCGGGCGCCGGCGGGCTGCGGTCCGTCGGTCCGGAGGGGCCTCCGGTGGCGCCGCGCAGGCGGACGTGATCGAACCGCTGATCATGACGGCGGGGCTCGTCGAGCGATCCGTCCGATATCGGCCGGATCGCCCCACCCGGGCCGCTGAGCGCGATCTCGCAACGATCGGCGGTCGCCCGCGTGCGGGCGCGCGAGATCCTCGAGCTTCCGTAAGCTGGCCCGGTGACCGTGTTGCGATCCGTCCGTGGCCCGGCCGACCTGAAACGGCTGGGACCCGACGATCTCCCGGCCCTGGCCGCCGAGATCCGCAAGGAGCTGGTGGCGTCGGTGTCGCGCACCGGCGGGCACCTCGGCCCCAACCTGGGCGTGGTCGAGCTGACGATCGCGCTGCACCGGGTCTTCGACTCACCCCGCGACACGCTGATCTGGGACACGGGGCACCAGGCGTACGTCCACAAGATGCTCACGGGCCGCCACGACGGCTGGGAGTCGCTGAAGAAGACCGGGGGGCTGTCGGGCTACCCGAGCCGTGCGGAGAGCGAGCACGACCACGTCGAGAACAGCCACGCGTCCACGTCGCTGTCGTGGGCCGACGGCCTCGCGCGCGGTTACGCGCTCACGGGCCAGCACCGCCACGTCGTCGCGGTGATCGGCGACGGCGCCCTCACCGGGGGGATGGCCTGGGAGGCGCTCAACAACATCGCGGCGGGCAAGGACCGCAACGTCGTCATAGTCGTCAACGACAACGGCCGCTCCTACGCCCCCACGATCGGTGGCCTCGCCGACCGGCTCGCCACGCTGCGGCTGCAGCCCGGCTACGAGCGGGTCCTGGAGGCCGGTAAGCAGGCGCTGTCGCGCACCCCGGTGGTGGGCGCGCCGATCTACGCCGGGCTCCACGCGCTCAAGGCGGGGATGAAGGACGCGCTCAGCCCCCAGGAGCTGTTCTCCGACCTCGGCCTGAAGTACTTCGGGCCCGTCGACGGGCACGACATCGTCGCGATGGAGTCCGCGCTGCGGAGGGCCAGGCACTTCGGCGGACCGGTGATCGTGCACGCCGTCACCCGGAAGGGCCGCGGCTACTCGCCCGCCGAGAACGACGAGGCCGAGCAGATGCACAGCCCGCCGGCCTTCGACCCGGAGACCGGGCAGCCGACGGCGCCGCCGTCCGTCGGCTGGACGAGCGTGTTCTCGCAGGAGCTCGTGGCGCTCGGGGCCGGCAGGCCCGACATCGTGGCGATCACGGCGGCGATGCTCGGCCCCACCGGCCTCGCGCCGTTCGCGCGGGCGTTCCCGGAGCGCTGCATCGACGTCGGCATCGCCGAGCAGCACGCGCTCACCTCCGCGGCCGGCCTGGCGATGAGCGGGATGCACCCGGTCGTCGCCGTCTACTCCACGTTCCTCAACCGGGCGTTCGACCAGCTCCTGATGGACGTGGCCCTGCACCGCAAGGGCGTCACGCTGGTGCTCGACCGCGCCGGTGTCACCGGCAACGACGGCCCGTCGCACAACGGGATGTGGGACCTGTCGCTGCTCGGCATCGTGCCCGGGATGCGCGTGGCCGCGCCGCGCGACGCCGCCACGCTGCGCGAGGAGCTGGTTGAGGCCGTTGCGGTCGAGGACGGCCCGACCGCGATCCGCTTCCCGAAGGGCGCGGTAATCGAGTCGGTGCCGGCCGTGCGCCGCGTCGGCGGTGTCGACGTGCTCCACGAGCCCGCGCGCAACGGTTCCGGCGAGCCGTCGGTGCTGCTGGCCTGTGCCGGCGCGTTCGGGGAGCTCGGGGTCGCGGCGGCCCAGCGGCTGGAGCAGCAGGGCGTCTCGGTCACCGTCGTCGACCCGAGGTGGGTGCTGCCGGTGCCGGGCGCGCTCGTCGGCCTCGCCCGTGCCCACCGGCTCGTCGTCACCGTCAGCGACTGCGGCCGTCACGGTGGTTTCGGGTCCGCGCTCGCCGCCGCGCTGCGCGACGCGGAGTGCGACGTCCCGCTGCGCGATCTCGCGCTACCACAACGGTTCCTCGACCACGGCAGCCGCGCCGACGTGCTCCACGCCGCCGGGCTCACCGCGCAGGACGTGGCCCGCCGCGTCACCGAGTGGGCGGCCGCCCTGCCCTCCGGGGCGTCCATCGCGGCGGAACCCGCAGCGTCGGAGGAGGCGCGCTGATGCGGGTGCTGGTCGTCGAGGACGAGCGGGCGCTGGCCGACGCCGTGGCGCGCGGCCTGCGCCGGGAGGGCATGGCCGTCGACGTCGCGTACGACGGCGACACCGGCCACGAGAAGTCGGTGATCACGCGTTACGACGTGGTGGTGCTGGACCGCGACCTGCCGGGCATGTCCGGCGACCGGCTGTGTGCCGAGATCGTCGCCGCGGGGTCCACCACCCGGGTGCTGATGCTGACGGCCAGCGGCACGCTCGCCGACAAGGTCGACGGCCTGTCCCGCGGCGCCGACGACTACCTCGCCAAGCCGTTCGACTTCCCCGAGCTCGTGGCGCGCTGCCGGGCGCTCGGTCGCCGGGCCACCCCGGCCGTGCCGCCGCTGCTCGTGGCGGGTGACGTCGCGCTCGACCCGGCCCGGCGCACGGTGCACCGCGCCGACCGGCCCGTCGAGCTCACCCGCAAGGAGTTCGGGGTGCTGGAGGTGCTGCTCGCCGCGGGCGGCGCCGTGGTGAGCAGCGAGGAGCTCCTGGAGCGGGTCTGGGACGAGAACGCCGACCCGTTCACCACCACCGTGCGGGTCACCGTGATGACCCTGCGCAAGAAGCTCGGCGAACCCGGGGTCATCGAGACGGTGGTCGGCGCCGGCTACCGGGTGCCCGCCGCCGGATAGGGCACGAGGAGGGACGCCGACCGTGGCCGAGCCCGCGCCGTCCCCGACCCGCACCGCGGGCCGGCCGCCTCCACAGGCGGTCCCACCGGTGCCGCCGCCACCCGAACCCGTGCGGGTGCCCCGCCGCCGGGGGGTGGGGCTGCGGCCGCGGCTCACGCTCGTCTGCACGGCCGTGGTCGCGCTCGTCAGCGCGCTGCTGCTGTGGCTCGGGTGGCTGCTCGTCGGCGGCGTGGCGCGCAGCGTGCCGTCGCTGCCGCCGGGCACCACGGTCCGCGTGGGGAACGTGAGCGTGCCCGCCGAGCGGCTCAACGAGGCCATCGGCGCCGCCGCCCGCGCCGACGTTCTCCGGGCCGGCCTGATCGCGTTCCCGCTCGTGGTCGCCGCCGCGGCGGTGGTGTCCTGGGTGCTCGTCGGGCGCGTGCTCGGGCCGCTGCACGCCGTCACGGCCACGGCGCGGCGCCTCACCGTCGAGTCCCTGGACACGACGCGCATCGGCCTGCGCGACGCCCGCGGCGAGGTCGCGGAGCTGGCGGCGGGCTTCGACGCGATGCTCGACCGGCTGCAGGCGGCGTTCGACGCCCAGCGCCGGTTCGTCGCGAACGCGAGCCACGAGCTGCGCACGCCGCTGTCGGTGCTGCGCACCGAGGTCGACGTCACCCTCTCCGACCCGGACGCCGACGAGGCGGAGCTGCGCCGGATGGCGGCCGTCGTGCGCGAGGCCACGCGCCGCGCCGACGACCTCATCGCCGGCCTGCTGCTGCTCGCCCGCACCGAGGCCGCAGAGCTCGCCGAGGTGAGTCCCGTCGACCTGGCCGACGTCGTGGTGCCGGCGCTCGCGGCCGTGCGGGCGGAGGCGGGCCGGCGCGGGTTGCGCATCCAGGTCCAGACCGCCCCGGCCCCGACCCGCGGCGACCCGGTGCTGCTGGAACGCGTCGCAGGCAACCTCGTCGAGAACGCCGTGCGGCACAACGTGACCGGTGGCTGGCTGGAGGTGTGCAGCGGCGCGGTCGACGGCACGGCCAGGCTGCAGGTGTCCTCCAGCGGCGCGGAGATACCGGGCGACCGCGTCGCCGAGCTGTTCGAGCCCTTCCGCCGCGGCCCCGTGGCCCGCACGGCCGACACCCCCGGCTCCGGGCTGGGGCTCTCGATCGTCCGAGCCGTCGTGCAGGCGCACGGCGGCCGCGTCCGGGCCGAGCCGGTGCCGGGCGGGGGCCTCACGGTGACGGTGGAGCTCCCGGCGCGCTGAGGGCGGTCACACACCAACCGCGGTGCCGGCACATGAACTGCAGCCGGTGTGTGAGCAGCACCGTTGGTGTGTGATGGTCAGGAGGTCAGGGCCTTCTCCAGGTCGGCCGCCAGGAGGTCGATCTGCCATTCCCTCGCACCGCCGGCGCGCAGGGCGGCGCGGACATCGCCGTCGGCGGGCGGGCTCCAGCACAGGCGGCGCAGCAGGTCGGGCTGCAGCAGGTTCTCCACCGGGACGCGCCACTGCTCGCTCACCCCGGCCACCGTGGCGCGGGCGGCCGCGAGGCGGGTGGCGGCGTCCGGGTCGCGGTCGCTCCAGCGGGAGACCGGCGGCGGCCCGTCGGTGGGCGGGGCGGAGCGGGGGTACTCGGCGGGGTCGAGCGCGTACGCCTTCTCCAGTGCCCCGAACCAGTACGACGTGAGGCGCCGCTGGGCGCGGCCGCGGAAGGTCGGCATGCCGGCGAGGGCCTGCGCCGATGCGGGCTCGGCGGCGGCCGCCGCGACGATCGCGCTGTCCGGCAGCACCCGTCCCGGAGCGATGTCGCGCTCGGCGGCGAGCCGGTCACGGGCCTCCCAGAGCGCGCGGGCGGCGGCCAGCAGTCGCGGCTTGCGCAGCTTGTGGACCCCGGACAGCCGCCGCCACGGCTCGGCGCGGGGCGCAGGCGGCGGGGCGGTGCGGACGGCCTCGAACTCCTGGGTCGCCCACTCGAGCTTGCCCTGGTCGGCCAGCTCGCGGGCGAGGATGTCCCGCAGCTCGACGAGCACCTCGACGTCGAGCGCGGCGTAGACCAGCCAGTCCTCTGGCAGCGGGCGGCGGGACCAGTCGGCGGCGCCGTGCCCCTTCTCCAGGGACAGCCCCAGCAGCTGCTCGACCAGCGGGCCGAGACCGACGCGGGGAAACCCGGCGAGCCGGGCGGCCAGCTCGGTGTCGAACAGCCGCGACGGCGCGAGCCCCACCTCGGCGAGGCAGGGGAGGTCCTGGCTGGCCGCGTGCAGCACCCACTCGGGGCCGGTGAGCGCGGGTGCCAGCGGCGAGAGGTCGCTGCCGAGGGGGATCGGGTCGATCAGGGCCGTGCCCGCGCCATCCCGCCGCAACTGGACGAGGTAGGCGCGCTGCGAGTACCGGAACCCGGACGCCCGTTCGGCGTCCACGGCGATGGGCCCGCTGCCGCCCGCGATGGCGGCGGCGGTGTGGTCGAGCGCGGTTCGGCCGGCGACGACCGGAGGCAGCCCGTCGGCCGGTCGCAGCAGCGGAACCGGCGTCCGGGTGTCCGGGTCTTCGCCTGGGAGTGCTTCTTCTGTCAGCGGATGACCCCGGCACGCATCGCGAGCGCGACCATCTGGGCGCGGTCACCTGTGCCGAGCTTGCGCCCGATGCGCGACAGGTGGCTCTTCACGGTGAGGGCCGAAAGGCTCAGCGCCTCGCCGATCTCCTTGTTGGACTGCCCGTCCGCCACGAGCTGCAGGACCTCGACCTCGCGCGCCGAGAGCTCGCGCGGGGTGTTGTCCGTGCCCGGCACCCGGGTGCCGGTGGCGAGCAGCGGCGCGACGGTGGGGTCGGCGTACACCCCGCCGTCCAGCACCCGCTTGACGCCGTCGGTGACGATCGCCGCCGACGCCGACTTGAGCAGGTACGCCTGCGCGCCCGCCTGGAACGCCGAACGCACCGCGTACGGGTCGTCCGACGAGGCGAGCACGACGAGGCGGTTCCAGCCCAGCGACCGCAGCTCGGTGACGAGGTCCAGCCCACTGCCGTCCGGTAAGCCCAGATCGAGGATCGCCAGGTCGCACGGCCCGTTGGCGTGCGCACGAGCGCGCGCCTCCGCAACCGATGCGGCCTCGTACACCGTGCCCGCACCCATCGAGCGCAGCCGGGCGGCGATCGCCTCGCGCAGCAGTGGGTGGTCGTCGACCACCAGCACCGAGAACAGCTCTTCCCGCGGGTGCGGGACCATCGCGGGCGACAGCACGGCATGCGCGGGTGGGTGTCCCGCAGCGCCGCGCACCGGCGCGCCCTGGCCCACAACGGCCACGTCACTACCTCCCTGGAGTCGGTCGTTGCCCCCCGACCGGCACCAGACCCCCGGTCGGATGGAACTACTCGCCCGACCGCCCGAGGAGGTGTCGTGGAGGAAGCGTAGCCCCCCAAGCGGTCTAACGTCGTGTATCGGATCGAACTTCTCTGGGTGAAAGTTACAGCGTTGTCGATGCCCATCCACTCGTCCGGGTGAGGATTTTGATCACTGGGAGCATCGAAAGCGCTGGTGAGCCCGCGGATCACCCCATCGTGGAGGCATCCGGTTTCAGACTCGACGAGTTGCCAGAGGAAGCACACCGACGGGTGGCAGGCCGGCCGCGGACGACACCAGAGCGCAGAACGCTTCGGCGTGTCGCGACAGGTCGGCGCCCACCGGGGTCCACGACGCGCGCAGCTCCACGTCGTCGTCGCGGCGTGGCCCGGCGATGTCGCCGAACCGCACGGAGGACGTCTGCGTGACGGTGCCGCCGAGCGCGACGTGCTCGGCGCCGGCCTGCTCGAGGGCCTCGGTCAGCCAGGACCAGCCGACGACCGGGAGCATCTCGTCGCCGAGCTGTTCGGGCTCCAGTCGCGCCTGCACGAAGCACACGAGCCGGAAGGTGCCCTCCCAGGCGTCCTGGCCGGCGGGGTCGTGCAGCAGGATGAGCCGGCCGCTGGTGTCCGGCTCCGTGGCGTCCGGGTCCTCGGTCACCGTCTCCACGCTGAACGCCCATGTGAAGGGCGCGAGGCGGGGCGGAGCGTCGAGCGGGGAGAGCAGGAGTTCGGGGCGCGGCCGCACGGCGCGCAGCGAGGCGACGGCCTGCTGGAACTCCTGTGGTGGGGCGGGCGCGTCGGACACGAGCGAGGACTCTAGGTCGCTCTCGGTGATCCGCAGCCTAGGCGCGCCGCACATCAGACAACCCGGACGTGGGACGACGGCCGCCCGGCGGTGACGCGGTGGTGGGGCGTGGGATGATGGCGGGATCATGAGTGTTGTGCCCGCCTCCGACGTCCACCCGCGGCGGCACCTGCCCGCGTCCCCGTTCCTCGCGGCCGCGCGCGGGGACCGCCCGAGCCGCCTGCCGGTGTGGTTCATGCGCCAGGCCGGGCGCTCGCTGCCGGAGTACCGGGCGCTGCGGGCGGCCGGCGCCGGCATCCTCCAGGCCTGCCTCACGCCGGATCTCACCTGCGAGATCACGCTCCAGCCGGTGCGCAGGCACGGGGTGGACGCCGCGATCCTGTTCAGCGACATCGTGGTGCCGCTCTACGCGGCAGGGGTGGCGGTGGACATCGTGGCCGGCACCGGGCCCGTCGTCGCCCACCCGGTGCGCACGATGGCCGACGTCGAGCGGATCCCGCCGCTGCACGCCGGGCAGATCGCCCCGGTCACCGACGCGATCGGCCTGCTGATCCCCGAGCTGGGTGACACCCCGTTGATCGGGTTCGCGGGCGCACCCTTCACGCTCGCGTCCTACCTCGTCGAGGGCGGGCCCAGCCGCAACCACGAGCACACCAAGGCGCTGATGCGGTCGGCACCCGACGTGTGGCACGCGCTCATGGGCAGACTCGCCGAGATCGCCGGCACGTTCCTGCGCGCGCAGGTGGCGGCGGGCGTCGACGCCGTGCAGCTGTTCGACTCGTGGGCGGGGGCGCTGTCCGAGCGCGACTACCGCGAGTACGTCCTGCCGCACTCCGCCCGGGCGCTGTCGAGCGTCGCGGGCGCCGGCGTGCCGCGCATCCACTTCGGGGTGGGCACCGGTGAGCTGCTCGGCGCGATGGCCGAGGCGGGCGCCGACGTCGTGGGCGTCGACTGGCGCGTGCCGCTGCACGAGGCCGCGCGCCGCACCGGCGGCCGCGTGGCGGTGCAGGGCAACCTCGACCCGGCCGTGCTGTTCGCCGACCGGGCGTCCGTCGAGGCCGAGGCCCGGCGGATCGTCGAGGAGGGCAGGCTCGCGCCGGGGCACGTGTTCAACCTCGGGCACGGCGTGCTGCCGGACACCGACCCCGACGTCCTCACCCGGCTCGTCGAGCTGGTGCACACGCTGCAGCCGTGACCGGGCGCGCCACCGCCACCGCCACCGTCGCCGTCGTCGGCGGCGGGATCTCGGGGCTCGCCGCGGCACACCGGTTGCGTTCGCTCCTCGGCCCGGACGCCCGCATCGAGGTGCTCGAGCAGCGCGACCGCGTCGGCGGCGTGCTGCACACCGTCGACCTCGCCGGGGTGCCCTTCGACGTCGGGGCCGAGGCCTTCCTCGTCCGCAGGCCGGAGGTGTCCGCGCTGCTCGCCGAGCTCGGGCTGACCGGCGCGCTGGTGCACCCGACGGGGGCCGCCGCGTCGGTCCGGGCGGCAGGCCGCACCGGGCCGCTGCCTGCCGGCACCCTCCTCGGCGTCCCCACCAGCACCGCCCGGCTCGACGGGCTGCTGTCCGACGACGGGCTCGCGGCGGTCGCCGCCGAGCCGCGCCGGCCGCTGTCGTGGGAGCCGGGCGGCGACGTGGCGCTCGGCGGGCTGCTGCGCGCCCGCTTCGGGGACGAGGTCGCCGACCGGCTCGCCGACCCGCTCCTCGGCGGCGTCTACGCGGGCCGCGTCGACGCGCTCGGCCTGCGGGCCACCGTGCCCACCCTCGCCGCGTCCCTCGACGCGGGCGCCCCGTCGCTGACCGCCGCCGCCGACCGGGCCGCGGCGCCACCGGCGAGCCGCGACGTGGGTGCGGGCGAAGCCAGGAGCGGGGGACCCGTGTTCGGTGCCGTGCGCGGCGGCTACCGGGTGCTGCTCGACGCCCTCGCCGCGGCCTCCGGGGCGCGCGTGCGGCTGCGCACCACCGTGCGGGAGCTGCAGCGCCGGGAGGGGGGATGGCGGCTCGTGCTCGGGCCCACCACCGCGCCCGAGGCGCTCGACGTGGACGCGGTCGTGCTCGCCGTCCCGGCCCCGGCGGCGGGCCGCCTCCTGTCCGCCGCCGCCCCGGCGGCGGCGGGCGCGGCGGGGGAGATCGAGCTCGCGTCCTCCGCCGTGGTCGCGCTGGCCTTCCGGGCCGAGGACGCGGCGGCGCTGCCGCCCACGTCGGGCGTGCTCGTGGCGGCGGACGAGCCACTGGCGGTCAAGGCGTTCACCCATTCCTCGAACAAGTGGGCGCACCTCGCGGACGGCGGGCTGGTGCGGCTGCGGGCGTCGCTGGGGCGCTTCGGCGAGGCCGCCACCCTCCAGGTGGACGACGCCGAGCTCGTCGCCCGCGCCCGGAGCGACCTGGCCGCGCTCACCGGGATCACCGCCGCGCCGGTGGCCACGCACGTGCAGCGGTGGGGCGGCGGGCTGCCCCAGTACGGCGTGGGCCATCCGGACCGGGTCCGGGCGATCGAGGAGGGCCTGCCCGCCGGCGTCGCGGTGGCCGGCTCGGCGCTGCACGGCGTCGGCGTCCCGGCGTGCATCTCCACCGGCCGGGCGGCCGCCGAGCGGGTGGCCGCCGCGCTGGCCGCGTCCGGAGCTCGCGGGTCGGGCGGCCCACTCGCACGCTAGTGCCCCCCGCCGGAAGTCCGCCGAATAATTCGGCGGCCCAGCCCCACGCTGCGCGCACCGGCCGACGTCCCGAGTACGCCCGGTACGAGGGCCGCCGCCCGGCACACGCAGCGAGAACCTGG